>NZ_JBIDBC010000010.1:0-241346 GCF_043202835.1 Streptomyces sp. NPDC048142 | reverse complement strand
CGGGCGAGTAGACCTTCATCACCATAAGAGATCCCTCCTCCCCGGCCCCTGCCGGGGCCGGGCTCAGAGGTGTCCACCACTCGGGGACAGGTCCCCTCCGGCGGCCATTGCGTACCGTCATCCTGGTTGACGTGCTCCTCGGCGCCCAGAGACAACAGCGTCTCCCGCGTGATCGTCAGATGAGCCAGCCGCTCCTCGGCCACCGCGACCTTCTCGCGCAGCGCGGCCAACTCGCCACGAACAAGCGCTTCTTCCTGATCCAGACGCTCGAACAGTGGCGTCATCCCGGCCCCGCCTTCGCTTGCCGATCCCCGAGCCCGATGGCACTCCGAGCCCCAGCCAAACGTAGGGGCGGCCATAGCAAGATCGCAGAAGGTGACCGCAGATGCCCCCAATCGACCGCCCGCGATCGCCTTGAGCCCGCAGCGAACCGCAGATAGACAACTCCCGCCCACCACAGCCGGCCTCATGCTCGGTCAAAGGCTCCGCCACGGGCACGACCTGCCTCCGCCCTGGTGCTTGCGGGCAGAATGCTTTCCGTACGCCGGGCGGGGGTGCGCCTGGGTCTTCGTGGCGGTGGAAGGGGCAAGGGGATGGGCTGGGGCGGAGGACGGGTCTTACGTGACCGCAATGTGGTGTATTACCTGAGCGGTGTGGTGGTCTCGGGCTTCGGTAGCTCTGCTATGGCCCTGGCAGCCGGTGTGTGGACCAAGTCGCTCACCGGGTCGGACAGTCTGGCGGCCCTGACGACCTTCTGCGTATGGGCGCCGATTCTGTTCGGCCCGCTGATCGGCACACTGGCTGACCGGGCGCGCCGGCGTCCACTGCTGATCTGGACCAATCTCGGCATGGCCGCGGTACTGCTGCCGCTTCTCGCCGTACGTTCCAGCGACCAGATCTGGATTCTGTTTGCTGTACTGATCGTGTACGGCACCAGCTCGGTACTGCTGGATGCGGCGGAGGCCGCACTGGTAACGACCGCTGTACCGGAAACACTACGCGGCGACTTCAACGGCCTACGGATGACGGCGAACGAGGGCATGAAACTGGTCGCCCCGCTTCTGGGCGCGCTTCTATTCGTCCAGTTCGGCGGCACGGCAGTGGCCCTGCTGGACGCGATCACCTTCGTGCTTGCCGCGATAGCCTTCGCCCTCATACGCGTGTCAGAACCCGCGCCCCGCCCGGCTCAAGCCCAACGATGGAGCGCCCAGGCCGCCGAGGGAATCCGTTATCTGCGACACCACCCGGTTCTGTGGCGGCTGGTGCTGGCCGGGGCCGCAACTATGGGCGTGGCCGGGCTGAACGGAGCGTCGGTCTATGCGGTGGTCGATGCTGGTCTTCACCGTCCGCCCGCCTTCGCCGGGGTCCTCTACGCCGTGCAGGGCATCGGCTCGGTAGCCATCGGGCTGTTCGCCGGTGCTCTGCTTCGGCGGATGCCCGAACGAGTCTTCGCCGCAGCCGGCATCATGCTGTTCGCGCTGGGCGTCGCCCTGCGCGTCATCCCCTCGGTGCCAGTTGTCCTGCTTGCCAGCGCGATGATCGGAGCGGGGCTGCCCTGCGTGCTGATCGCAGCTCTGACGGCCGTACAGCGCGAGTCCCCGGACAATCTCCTGGGCAGAGTGGCGGCCACCGCCAACACCCTCCTCTACGCCCCCAACGCCGTTGCTCTGGCTGCCGGAGCGGGTCTGCTTGTGCTCGTGGACCACCGCGTCCTGCTACTCGTTGCCGGAGCCGCAGCGGCCACCGCCGCGGTCGGCTGCCTCCTTGGTAGCCGCGGGCGGACACAGGTAGCAGCCCCCGCCCTGGGAGAATCAGATCGCGTCGAGGACCGGGACACCGATGACGTCACCAGCTAATGGAGGTCGACAGCTTTCTCAGCGAGGCTGTTGGCTGGGAAACGATCTCTGACGATCTGGGAAGTGATCTTCAAGCTGCTTCTCCGCTGCTGGTCAGACCCACTCGTGAACACCCCACAGCGAGCCGTATACGGGTCACCCCGTAGGCGGTCGACGAAATCCCGTCCAGTTCTTCAACTGGGCGGGATTTCGTGGTTTTCAGGCTTGGTGCGACGCGGCTGTCTCCCGGGGAAGTCCGGTTCGGCTCTGTGGGCGCGGTGGGCGGAGCTGGCTGTGGTTGTGCGGGCATGGCGAAGCGGCCGCAGGACTCGGGTGGTCTGCGGCGCGCTGACGGCTGTGTGGTTGTGCCTGCTTCGTCGACGCCGCTGCTCCTACGGTTCGGGCGGCGGGGCGGAGTTGTTCGCCTGTCTCCTCTACGGGGTCCTCGTACGGATCCGGATGTCGCCGAGGGTGTAGTTCTCTTCCTTCCACAGGCGCTGGTCGCGCAGGAAGGACTCGATGGTCCTCAGGTTCTCGACCATGAGCTGAATGGCGCTGAGCGGTGTCTGGGCGACGCGGCCTCGGCTCTGTCGCTTTTCGCGGGAGTGCAGGAAGGTGTCGACGTTCCTGGCGCGGCCGTTGAGTCCTTCGACGTGACTGCGCAGGCTGCGGTAGGCACGCTGCCGGGCCTCCCGCTCTAAGCGCCGCTCGGCCAGATTTTCGGGGCGGATCAGCCAGTACAGGGCTCCGCCATCGCCCCACATCATGTCCGCGGCGTCATCGCTGTCGAACTGGGCCAGCAGCACCCAGCGGCTTGCCTCCTCGGACAGCCGTGGGTCGTCCCAGGACGCCTCGCTGTCCAGGACGGCCTCCGCGATCTCGACCTTCACCGGGTTCTGCACCGAGTGAGCGTGGCCGCCGATCCGGTGCCCACCCCGTCGTCGAACTCCCACAGAGCGTCAAGGAACTCCTGCGAGCAGACGGGATGGTCACACCGGTTTCCGAGCGGGGCACCTGGAGCGAAAGCGGCCCGGACGGACGGATGCCAGGGCTCGGTTGCCGTCATCTCCACCCGAGCGGTCAGCGGCACCGCCGGGTACGACTTGAGCCCGGCGGGCGCTCCACGCTCCGCCTCCTTCTCGTCGGCCGCCACGTAGAGCACGCGGGCGTCCGCCCGGCTCTCCCGGTCCTCGGCCAGAACGAGAGCTTCGCCGTCGTCCGACTGCCCGTCGAAGTAGAAGAACAACAGTGTTCCCGCCTCGGGCAGATCGATGTCCAGCGCCGTCTTCGGCAGACGCGCGCAGTCGATCGACGCGACGAAGGAGAGTGGACCGTGCCCACGCCACACTGGCCATTCCGCAGTGGCCGGCAAGTCCGGAGAACCGCTGAGCTGGCGGACCACGTCTGCAGAGACGGTCGTTGCGTCCAGACGTATACCAGGGCGAAGCAGACCGACCCATGTCTCGGCAATCTCCGGTGGAAGGTGCTGCAAGGCGAGAGCCCGAAAGGCGCCCTGGGAACCATGTGCCATACGCCCGATCATCCATGGCGCCACCGACAGCCAGCCTGGCAGTGGAGCGTCCCGGGGCTGGAGGAGGAGGTGTGTGATCCCGGTCTGTGAGGGACCGGAGGGTACGGGGCGCGCATCCCGGCCGTTCAGGCGATGCCGGGGCGGGACATTGCCGTGATCCTCAGCGGCCCCAGCGCCGTCCGGTGCAGCACCGTGAAGCCGAAGTGGCGGTAGAGCGGCACGTTCGCGGGATCGGCCGTCGTCAGGAAGAAGCCCGCTGGGGCCCGCGTGGTCGTGAGCAGGCGGTCCAGGAGGGCCCTTCCCGCGCCGCGCCCCGCCATGTCGGGCCGCACGCCGATGAACTCCAGAGTCCACGCGCCTGTGGGGGCGGCGGGTTCGGCGAGGTGCAGATAGCGCAGTGTTCGCCGGAAGGTGCCGGGGCCGCAGCGGATGCCGGTGCGGGCGGCCCAGACCGCTCGGGCGCCGGCGGCGGGGGCCGCCCCGGGAGGTGTGAGGACGGCGGCCGCGACCGGGCGGCCGCCCGAGTCCGTGAGGACATGTCGGCGGGCACCGGAGAGCGTGGCGTGGGCGCGCAGGGTGGCCTCGAACCAGTGGGTCCGTACGGACTCGGACGCGCCGCAGATCCACGAGACGGCCGGCTCCTGGGCGAAGGCGGCGGCCAGGACGCGTGCGCAGACGGCAGGCGCCGGGTCCGCGTCGATCCGCCACTGCCCGGTGGGCTCAGACATCCTGCCTCCGCTCCAGCGGCGCTTCGGGTACGAGATGGCAGACGAGCAGCTTCAGGAAGAACAGCGGTGCGAACCAGCCGAGTACGGCAGGCACCTCCAGCCAGAACAGATTGACCAGCACAGCGGCCATCAGCACGGCCATCGAGACCGGGCGCTTGAGGTGCAGGGGCGTGAACTCCACGGCGCCCGCGCCGCCGAGCAGCAGCAGGCCGTTGCCCAGGGCCCAGCCCCAGTCGCCCGACAGTACGATGAGCCCCATCGCCGCGAGATGTGCCAGATGCGTGCCGACGAACAGCAGTCGGGCCCGCCTGGCCGCGGGATCCGCGCGGTGGTACCAGCGCTTCGCGGCGTTCGTCGCGTTGGTGAGCACTCCGCCGACGAGGTCCAGCCCGGCGAGCGCCACGACGACGAGCTGTATGGCCGACCAGCCGAGCGCGGCCCCCGAGGCCCACACCCCCGCGGCCAGGAGCAGGGCGCAGCCGACGAGTCCGGCGGTCTCCACCACTGACTCGGAACGGGACTTGCCCGGTCCCATGAACCGCTCCAGCCGCCCCGTGAGGCCGGGCGGGGTGGCGGGTATCTCCCAGTCGATCCTCAGGTCAGTGCGCATCCGCGATGCTCCCCTCGTCCATTTCGGAGGCCCCGGCTCCGCTCCACAGGCCGCGCAGCAGGCTCCACAGCTGCTTGCCCGCATCGAGTTCGGCCACCGCCGCTGCCACACCTTCGGGCTCTGCCGGGGACTGCATGTGGGCGAGCGCCCACGCGTCGGCGGCCCGTACGACCGCCGCGGTCACCGCCACCAGCAGCCCGCGGTCCACGTCGGTGCGGATGAAGCCCAGCTGCTGCCCGTTCGCCACCAGAGCGTCGAACCAGTCCAGCCAGGGCCCCTCATGGGTGTGCCCGATGGCGGCGTCGGCGAGGGCCAGATCGTCCGGGTGTGCCCGCAGATGGGTCGCGAGGGCGCTGGCGCCCGTATCGAGGCGGGACCAGAACTCCGCCTCGTCGCGCGCCGGAACCCACGGGCCGAGGGCGCCGAGGAGCCGCCCGAGCACCCCGCTGAGCACTGCGGCGAGCAGGTCCTCCTTGCCGTCGAAGTAGTGGTAGGCCGCGGTCTTCGAGAAACCAGCGGCTTCGATGATCTTGTTGTAGGAGGCGGCTTCTGCGCCGTGCTCGGCGAAGTGGTGGCGGGCCACACCCAGGATGAACTCCTGGCGCTCGGCGGGCAGGCGGTCGAATCGAGGCAAAGGCATGAACTGGTGGTACGCACCACAGGTGTGTACCACCAGTACCGTTCGACGGGGTCATGGTCGCGGTCACCGCCGGTGTGTCGTCCGCGCTCGTGTCCGGGCTGGCGTACTGCTCCGTCATCTCCGCCTGCCTCGAGGTGTTCGACCTGGTCCGGGCCTGCGTACGGACCGCTGAGATGCCCCGGTGGTGCGCGATCCAGCACGGGCAGGCGCCCTACCGCGGTGCCTGCCTCGTCCGCCGGGTCGAGTTCACGCGTCTGCGCGGAGACCGGGCGGATGCCATGGACGAGACCGACCGGGCGTCCCGGCGCTGGGTCCGGCCCGTGTACGTCGACATGACGCTCTGCGCGGCCGAGGTGGGGAAGGCCGCCGAGCCGCGGCGGGGCTGGCCGCGGCCGCGGTGAACCGGACAGCCGGCTGCTGAACGCCGTCAGCGGCGCCGCGAAGGGAGCGGTGGCTCTGGCGTCCGGGGACCCCCGGGCCGCGCAGGCAGTGCACCCGGCCGCCGGCGGAGTGGGAAACGATCTCCACCGATTCGGGAAGCGATCTTCGTGTGCCTCTGGAGTGCCTGGCCCGGGGCGCTCGCGAACAGCCCACAGCGCGACTGTTCTTGAGTCAGCTCAGAAATGGTGACGAGATCCCGCCCGATCGACAGACCGGACGGGATTTTCGTCGTTTCAGGGGTCGTTCGATGCCTGTTCGGGGTGGCCGATGGCGGCGTATCGGGGCTGGCGGGGCGCTGGGCAGGCGTTTGGCCGTTGCCGAGGCATGTGAACCGGCCCCGGTCGCCCGGGGCTTGTGGTTGTGATGTGCGGCCACGCGGGAGTCCCCTGCCAGACGGGCGGCCCCGAGTACGGGGTGGTGGACTCGCGCGGTGAACGGCAGCGGGTGGTGGGTGGCCTGCACTGATGCTCCTATTGGTAGTCAAGGGAGGCCGAGAACCTGGTGGTGGTCCGGTCAGGTTTGGTAGGGGTGAAGGGCGACGCTCTCCGATCCGACGTTGAGCTCAACCCAGGACTCGTCCAGGCCGCTGGGGACCGGTGTTGCCAGATCGAACAGCACGGACCAGGGGCCCATCTGTAGATGGGCAGCGCCGTCTTCCGTGAGGTGGAGGAGGCCGCGCATGATCACCCGGTCGCCTTCCTGTCGGAGTTTCGCCTCGACAGAAGAGGCCGGCCGGGTGTTCTGGCCCCAGTGGACGTCGTCGTCGACGGTCCATTCGACAAGGTGTTGGCCGTCTGCCTCTTGTGGGGCACCGCCCCAGAGCACCACCACGGACCCGATGGGGGTATGAACCCGAACTGTCATGGGCCGCTGCGAGGTCTGCGGCAGGCTCTGCGTGCGGACGAACATCGCCTCATCATCCATGATGTGGCGTCTTCGGGACGAGGAGTTGTTGGGTGGCTGCGTTAAGCGGCGGTGAGCCAGTCGCGGTAGGCGTCTGCGAGGGCGTCGTCGCGGCGTGTGCCGCGTTCGAGGCACGAGATCACCGCAGGCCAGACGCCGAAGTGTTCTGCGACGGTGGTGAGGGTGATGTTCTTGGCCTGGCGTGCGGGCCGGAGGTCGGCGATGTCCGGGACGGCGACGGGTGTGGTGAGGTAGCGGAAGATCTCCCGGGCGATCGCCCGCTTGAGCAGGCGGATGATCTCCTTCTTGGTGCGTCCGGCGGCGGTCTGGCGGGCGACATATTCACGGGTGCGGGCGTCGCTGGACATGCGGACGAGAGCGATGCGGTAGAGGGCTGAGTTCGCTCCGCGGTCGCCGCCCCGGGAGAGACGGTGGCGGTTGGTCCTGCCGCTGGAGGCGGGGACGGGTGCAACGCCGCAGAGGGCCGCGAAGGATGCCTCCGTGCGCAGGCGGTCAGGGTTGCCGCCGGCGGTTACCAGCAGCTGGGCCGCGGTGTCGGGGCCGACACCGAACGCAGCACGCAGGCCGGGGTTGTGCTCGGTGGCGGCAGCGTCCAGGGCAGTGGTGAGAGCGTCGTGTTCCGCACTGAGGGCCTGAACTCGGCGGGCGAGGCTCTTCAGAGCCGTCAGGAGAGCGACGCGCGGTCCATCGCCCGTGGGACGGAGTCGGGAGATCGCGTCGACCTGTGTCTTGCCGCGCAGATCGGTGTACTTGACTCGGATGTCATCCGGAGCAGTGATGAGGATGTGCGCGATCTGGTTCAACGTGGCGGTGCGGGCCTTGACGGCGGACCGTGCGGCGTTGTGGAGGGCGCGTATCCCGCTGACCGTGTCGTCCTTGGGTATGACCGATGCCCGGCCGGACAGCGCGGCCCGGGCGGCTGCGTAGGCGTCGATGGGGTCGGACTTGCCGATCCGGCGACGCTCGGCCTTGTCGGGCCGGTTGACCTCGACCACGGTCAGGCCCGCGTGGCGGGCGGTCGGGTGAACCCCAGGCCGTAGGAGGAGGTCCCTTCGACACCGACGGCCGTCACCGTGCCGTGGGCGTTCAGGAACGCGACCGCCGCGGCGTATCCGGCCGACGTGGTGGGGAACTCGGCGTCGGCGACGTGGCCGCCCCGGTCGGTGATGACCGCGACATGGATCGTGTCCGCGTGGGAGTCCACTCCGCCGAACACCGCATCCAGTTCGGTGGCGGGTGCGATCGTCACGGTCATCCTGTCAGCTGCCTTCCCGGGCCCGAGGTGACGCCGGCCGGGTGGGTCAGACAGGACATTGAGGGGGCCTCTGGCCAAGCTCCTATCAGGTCATGTTCCACCCGGCCGGAGCCATGGAGAACGGGTCCCAGCAGTCGGACAGAACAGTCGCAGGACAGCCCAGCAGGACGTCAGTCAGACCCTGAGCCACGACCACCGGAACCCGCTACGAGTATCAATGTCAGTCCCCGACTCTACTGTCGTCGCATGACGACAGACACGAACAACCTGCCCCGCCTCGCGGCCGATCCCAGCGGCCGGGGTCTCGGTCTCGACCTTCCTGCGGGGAGGCTGCTGCAGGAGACGTACCAGGGCCTCTGGGGGCATCCGCTGATGTGGCTGGCCGATGCGCGCGTGGTGCCCGGACAGTGGTCCGCGCAGCGTGCCGTGCGCCGTGCGGCGGGGCTGATGCCGGTGCTGGTGGACGTCGGTGGTCCGTTGGGTGACCCGGAGGGCTGGGACCTGATGTGCGGAAATCTGTCTGATCCGGAGCAACTGGGCGATGAGGAGATGCTGGAGATCCTCTGGGAGGAGATCCAGGAGGAGCGGCCGGAAGGGAAGGCGGCTCCCTTCGACACACCGTGGCCGGGGCTCGCCGGGGCGGTGCCGCCCGGCGCGGATCCCGACGCGCAGGCGGCCGAGCTGGCCGACGCTCTTTCAGGCAGTGACTCCTGGCTGATGGAGCCCCGCCTCGCCCTGGTGCCCTCGGTCCTCAATGCCGACATACCCGCGGCCATCGGCTGGACCGGCTCGCTGAGCCATGTGGACGACCCCGGAATCATCAGTGCCGTCCTGCGCAGTTGGGGGGAGCGGTTCGGCACCCGGCTCGTGGCGCTCACCTCGGACCGGATCGTCCTCTCGGTTGCCGCGCCGCCCACCACCGTGGAGCATGCTGCGGCCGTGGCCGTCGAGCACGTCGCATTGTGCCCGGACGGCCTGGCCCGGAGCCGGCACGGCAGCTTGGAGGACTATGCCGCCCACGAGATCCTCGGTCGGCGCACCTGGGTCCACCACTGGGACTGACGGCCAGACGTGGAGGAGTCGGGAGCCGTCGCGAAGCCGGGGGCGAAGGCCCACGAGTGCCAGGGCGCATCCGGCTCGGCGGTGGCTCCCTGGGGGCCGCGAACCGGACGGCTCCGCCGCGTGCGGCGCCCGGACCGCCGCCGCGCAGGCGGTCGAGCTGTCACCCGATGCCGAGCTTCGCGGACGCCGCTCCTGCGGTTCGGGCGGCGGGGCCACCTTTCGGACTTTCCTGTCCGATCTCTCCGTAGGGGCACTTCGGGCCGGCTCCCCCTCCTATGCTCTACAAGTCTGTAGATAGCGGCAGGGACGGGCGGAAGCCCGTGCCGTCCTGCCGTAACGTGCGCGCGCTTCGTGGGGAGCGCGGCCGGAGGAGGGGAACGAGCGTGGCCTCGATCGATCTTGACAAGGTGCTGGACAAGGCGTGGGCGGACAAGAGCGTGCCCGAGGTGCTGGCGGCGCCGGTGTCCGCGCTCAAGGGTGTTTCGGACCGGCAGGGTGACCTGCTCAAGGAGGCGTTCGGCATCAAGACCGTCGCCGACCTCGCGGACCTGAAGTACGTCGGCTGGGCGCAGGCCCTGGCCGCACTGGACGCGGCGAAGTAACAACCCGTCGGGAGAGCGGTGCCGCGGACGGGGGCTTTCCGCGGCACCGGGCTTCACGGTCGGCCGCTCGGCGGTTTCCTCGGACATGCGCACCGAGCGCGGCCACCCCGGGTGTGGCGGACGCGGGTCCAGCCCGGCATGTGCACAGGTGTCGCCGCGCGCTGCGGTCTTGGTCGTCGGCGTGGCCGGATGCGACGAGGAGACCGCGGAGATCCGCGTGCCCGACCGCGTCCGTACGGCCCTGCGTATCGCGGCGGTGACTGCCGTATGCGACCAGGAAACGATCGCCCTCCCCGCCGCACAGGGCGCCTGGGCACAGCGGTTACGTAGGCTTTCGGGACCTCGATCTTCCGGATCGTGCCACTCGCGTCACCGCCTCGGTCCGTCTCCAACTCGCGGACACGGGCCGTGCCGCGCCTCGCACGACGGTCACGCGGCTGCCGGAAGGGCCGTGACGAACCTCTTAGGGGTGCAAAACCTCCCAACATCCGCAGGGTCCTCCTCGGCGTATTTGCCATGGAGGAACAGAAGCGAATGCTGAAGATGCTCCTCGCTCAGTCCAGAGGCGCGAGCCGTCCACAGGATGTGCCCGCCCGCCGTGTGTGCCGATATAGCCCACGGGCACGGCCGCTGACGGGGGCTGCGCAGGTCCGGCCGGGTAACGGCCGGTGAATATCCGCTGCCTTCTCTACAGTTCTCGGCCAGTTCTGTAGAAAAGAGCCCCACCGTCGCTTCTTGTCGCGGCAGTTGCGGCTGCGCCAGAGTTCGAGGCGCGGCGACAGGGACATGTCATCGCCGCCGGGCAGTGTCCATGGAACACATCGCGCCTCCCCAAGCGTGGTGTGGCCACCCCCCCATTGTCTGGACGCTCGCCTGCGTAGCGGAAGGAATCGCGTGAAGCACGGAAAGAAGAACGCGCGCAGATACATCGTGGCCGCCTCGGTCGGCGCCCTTCTGTCGGCCGGAGTCGCCACAGGAGCCCACGCCGGTACGGTGCCGGAGCCCTCGGCTCCCTCGGCGCCGGCGTACCAGCCGGAGATGGTGAAGGCGCTCGCCACGACCCTCGGTGTCAGCGAGAAGGCCACCGTGGAGCGGCTGGACCGCGAGGCCGGGCAGCAGGACCGGTTCGCGGAGCTGCGGGAGGACCGGGTCTCGACCCTCGGGGCCTTCTTCGCCGAGGACGGGACGCTCGTCGTCAACGCCGCCGACGCCGATGCGGCCGAGGAGGTCCGGGCGGCGGGGCTCAAGGCCCGGGTTCCCGAGCGCGGGGAGAGCGAGCTCGACCGCATAAAGGCGGAGCTCGACGCCAAGGCGCTCAAGAGCGCACCGGCCGGGGTGTCCGCCTGGTCGGTCGACCTCGCGTCGGACACCGTGACCGTCGAGGTCAACGGCGACTCCGACGCCGCGACCCGCAGCTTCCTGAAGGCCGCGAAGAGCAACGGCGACGCCGTGCGCGTCGTCAAGGGGCACGAGAAGCTGGAGACCCAGGCCGTCGTTCCGCCCGGCAGCCGGATGACCTTCGACGGCTACCTCTGCTCCGTCGGTTACGGTGCCGAGGACCGTAACGGCAGGCAGGTGCTCGTGACCGCCGGGCACTGCATCGAGGACCTGCCCGAACTGTCCTACAACGGCAGCCGGTTCGCCAAGGGCACCCACACCCGGTTCGCGCTGGGCACCCGCAGTGTGGACATGGGCATCGCCGCCGTCGACGCCGGCGACTCGATCGGCCTCGACGTCACCACGTACGGCAGGGCCGGCACCGTCCCGGTCAGGGGCAGCGAGCGGGCCCCCTCCGGTGCGGCACTCTGCAAGTCCGGCCAGACCACCGGCTGGACCTGCGGCAGGGTCGGCTCGTACAACGTCAGCGTCACCTACACCGACCAGAACGGCGGCCCGGACACCGTCGTGACCGGGCTGGCGAGCTCCAGCGTCTGCACCCAGGGAGGGGACAGCGGAGGCGCGTACATCTCCGGTGACCAGGCCCAGGGCATGACGTCCGGCGGTCCCAGCAACCAGCGCTGCAACGGCCAGGTCAACTCGCGCGGCTCCTCCTACTTCCAGCCGCTCGACGACGCCCTCGCCTACTACGGGCTGACGCTCAACACCAAGTAGCCGCACCACAGTTCCAGACCGGCCAAGGCCACCCCCCAGACGCGGGAGGCCGTCCACTCATCCTGGGCGGTCTCCCGTTCCACCTGTTCCCGGCCCGTAGTCCCACGCCACCCCGTGGACACCGGGTTTGCACCGGGAGGTGAGCACATGGACGTTGTGCGTGTCGCTCAGCGGGATGCGCCGCCGGGCGCGGGGCGGGGCGCCGACCTTCTCCCGGACATAGCGGTGGCAGTCCGACGGCAGGGCGCCGGGGTGGAAGAAGACCTGCTGGAGGTACTCGTGGAGATTCGTCCGCGACCAGCGCTCGTAGTGCGTGGCCGGCGTCTCGGACGGGCTCACGTCGACCGCGTAACTCACCACCGTGGTGTCCAGCTTGGCCAGCTCCCGGCCGAAGTGGATCTCCAGCACCAGAGATGTGAGCCCCTTCAGATACGTGGCCTCGACGAGGCGTCCGCAGGTGACCCTGATGTCGACGGGTTCGGCCGCCTCGTCGTCGAAGCTGAGCACGAAGATCGCCCGGTCCGCCCCCGCCCGGCTGGCCCGGAGCACGTTCGTGGTGGAGATCCCGCTCAGCGTGCCGCTCTCACCGACCCTCACGATGTCGTGGACGACCAGCGAGCTGGTCTCCTGGTTGAAGTGGCGGAAGCGGGTGCCGAGCGCCTTCTCCACCACCGAGTCCTCCCCGAGGATCTGGAGCGCCGCACCCTCCGCGCCGGGCGGGGTGATCCGGCCGCGCGGGCGGCGCGGTCCGAGCAGCGAGCGCAGGGCTCCGGCGGGCAGTTCCAGGATCTCCTCCAGTACCTCCACCGCCCGCAGGGACCGTGCCCGTTCGGGCTGGCTGCGGCCGCGCTGCCAGCTGCTGAGCGTGGCCTGGCTGATGGTGATGCCGCGTACCCTGAGCCGTTCGCTCACCCGTTCCAGGGAAAGCCCGCGGCGGTTCAGCGCCTCCCGCAGCACCCCCGGGAAGGTGTCGGCGCCGGTCGCCGCCGCGTGCAGGGCCGAGGCGGTGATGGCCTCGCCCGTCCGCGCCGCGGTGACATGTGCCGCGGTGGCGTGTGCTCCGGTGACATGTGCCTCGGTGCGGTCGGGGGGTGCGGTGGCGTGCGCCCCGGTGGAGCCCGGTCCGGTGGCGTGCGCCCCCGTGGAGCCTGGTTCGCTGGAGCCCGGACCGGTGGCGTGTGTTCCGGTGGAGCCCGGCAGGCCGGTGGAGTTGTCCGCTCCGCCGCCCATGGCCTTTGGCAGTGCGACGTCGGTTTCTGTCCTGCTCGACATGTCCCTCCCGTTCCCGGCACTCTCTCGGCGGGACGGCCGGCAGGCCCCCGCATACTGGTTGACCACCGGACGGGGGACGGATAACAAAACCCCCAGGGGTGACCTGTCCCACATCCCCTCGGAGACGCCGTCACGCGTCCCCGGCCAGGGACACGAGCACCTGGTGAACGGAACGAAGGGCGTGAACGGCGTGGACAGCACCGCTCTGGTCATCGCGGCGAGAAACGGCGACCGGGCCGCCGGGGAGCGGCTGGCCGCCCAGTATCTCCCGCTGGTCTACAACGTCGTCGGGCGCGCCCTCAACGGCCATCCGGACGTGGACGACGTGGTGCAGGAGACCATGCTCCGGGCGCTGTCCGGGCTGCCCTCCCTGCGTGATCCGTCCCGCTTCCGTTCCTGGCTCGTCGCCATCGCGATGAATCAGGTCCGTACCCGCTGGTCCGGTCTCGGCCACCGCCCCGCCCCGCTGGAGGCGACCGAGGACCCCGCAGATCCCGCCGCGGACTTCGTCGACCTGACGATCCTGCGCCTGGAACTCTCCGGGCAGCGGCGCGAGACGGCCGAGGCGACCCGCTGGCTGGATGACGCCGAGCGCGATGTGCTGTCCCTGTGGTGGCTGGAGACGACCGGGGACCTCACCCGGCCCGAACTCGCCGAGGCGCTGGGCCTTTCCCCGCAGCATGCCGCCGTACGCGTCCAGCGGGTGAAGAACCAGCTCGACGTCGGGCGCGCGGTCGTCCGGGCCCTGGCGTCCGACCCGCGCTGTCCGGAACTGGAACAGCTGCTGGTCGACTGGGACGGTACGCCGACGCCTCTGTGGCGCAAGCGGATCGCCCGCCATGTACGGGGCTGCGCCTCCTGCTCCGACGGCGGTACGGGGCTGGTCCCGCCGGAGGGCCTGCTCTCCGGGCTCGCCCTCGTGGTGCCGCTCTACGACAGCGGGCAGCAGGCGGCGGTGGCCGTCGCCTCATCGGCCGCGCCGGTCACCGTGTCCGCGGTGGCTCCTTCCGTTTCGGCCCCCGCCGCACCCTCCGCCTCCGCCTCCGCCGCGTTCCCGGCCGGGAAGGCGGCGGGGCTCATAGCCGGCGCGGCCGCCGTGACCGCCCTCGCCGTACTGATCTGGCCCTCCGCCCCCGCCCCGCCCGAGTCGCGGGGCGGCGGCGTCACGTACAGCCCTTCGCCCCCGCCGCCCGCGGCCGCTCCCGCCGAGCCGCTGCCCACGCCCTCCACGGCCTCGCCCTCGCCCACGGCCTCGCCGGGGCGTACGGCTGCCGCCTCCCGGCCGCCCGCCGTCGCCCCGTCGCCCTCCGCATCGCCCGCGCCCGCCGGGCCGCCCCCCGGCCCGGACGCCGGCGTGGTCACCCGGGTCAACACCCTGCGCGCCGCGAACGGCTGCCCGGAGCTGGAGACCGACCCCCGGCTGACCGAGGTCGCCCAGCGGCACTCCGAGGACATGGCCGCGCGGAACTACTTCGACCACACCGACTCCTCGGGCCGGGGCACGGGCGACCGGGTCGACGCCACGGGTTACGACTGGTCGGCCGTCGGGGAGACCATCGCGACCGGCATGAGCGATCCGGCCGCGGTCGTCGAGGAGTGGCGCAACAGTCCCGGCCGGGACGGGGACATCTTCAACTGCGACTTCGTCCATGTGGGCGTGGGCATCGCCGACTCCCCGCGCGGCCCCTACTGGACCCAGGTGCTGGCCACCCCGCGGTGAGCGGCCGGGCCGATTGTCAGTGGCGGGTGCCAGACTCGGTGGGCATGGAGAACAGCGTGCGGCTCAGGGATGTCGGACCAGCGGACCTGGAGGTTTTCCTCGCGTACGAGCACGACCCGGAGGCGGTCCGGAGATCGCGGTTCGCTCCCCGGGAGCGGGAGGCGTTCATGGCGCACTGGACGACGAGAGTGCTGGGGGATCCCACGGTCCTCGTGCAGACGGTCGACGTGGACGGCGAGCCGGCGGGGAACGTCGTGGCCTGGTGGGAGGGGGAGCGGCGCTATATCGGCTATTGGTTCGGCCGGCCGTACTGGGGCCGGGGCATCGGCACCGCGGCGCTGACCGCGTTCCTGGAGCGCGAGCCGGTCCGCCCGTTGTACGCGGACCCTGTCGTCGCAAACACCGGATCGATACGGCTGCTGGAGAAGTGCGGGTTCACGGCGACCGGCACGGTGCGGCACGGGGAGGACGAGCATGTGGTCCTGGTGCTCGGGACGGGCGCGGGCACTGGCACGGGCGCGGGCGCGGGCACTCGCGGGTGAGCAACCGCCGTGCCCAGGTGGATGGTTGACCTTGGGGCGGCGTGTGCTTTCCGGAGCCGGGTCGGGGCCGGGTCGGGCGCCGGGGATTCAGCGCCGGGCCCGCCGCCTGGCCGGCGTACCAGGGCGTGAACCAGTTCCTCGGCGTGGGCGCCGCATACCCATCGCCCTCACCGCCCCCGGATGACTCCGGCGGTCCGGATCGTCCACGCGGACACCGCCCCGTCGTCCTGCGGCACGTGGAGGAGCCGGACTTCGACCGGCCGGTCGCCCTGTCCCTGAACGCGCTGACGCACTTCCCGCGGACGAGGAGGATCCGTGCGGCGTTACGCGGACGCTCGTCGGCGAAGCGGCCCCGCGAAGCTTCCCCGTGCGGTCGCACGGCACGCCCGATCAGCACCCGGAGCTTCGGCCCGGTGGTGCCGGCCCCGTGGCACCGGTCCCATGGTGTCGGCCCCGTGGTGCCGGATCACGCCCCGGGCTGCTGGAGCGGCTTGGCCATGCAGATGCTGCTCTCGTACTCCCGGTAGTGGCCGAACTTCTCGCACACCGTGTAGCCGCTGGACGCGTACAGCGCTATGGCCTCGGGCTGCTGGTCGCCGGTCTCCAGGACCATCCGGATCCGGCCTGCGGCGCGCGCGTTCTCCTCCAGGGCGGCCAGCATCCGCCGGGCCAGTCCTCGGCCGCGCCCCTCGGGGATCACGAACATCCGCTTGATCTCGGCGTCGCCGTCCCAGTAGCCCTCGGCGTTGCGGTCCTGCGTCCGCCAGCCGCCGGTCGCCACCGGGCGGTCCCGCTCGTCGTAGGCGAGCAGGTACAGGCCGCGAGGCGGGAGGAACATCGAGGGGTCGAGCGGTGTGAGATCGCCCCCATCGCCGTAGCGCTCGTCGTATTCGAGCTGCACCTGGTCGTTGAGTTTGACGGCGTCGGGATGATCGAAAGGCCGATGCTGAATAATCATGCTATATACCGTACATCTATGCGCTGTGGGAGTGGGTACTGTTTCGGGATGCTCACAGTGACCTCCGTGAATGTTAATGGGCTCCGTGCCGCCGCCAAGAAGGGCTTCGTCGAGTGGCTGGCGGGGACCGACGCCGATGTGGTCTGCCTCCAGGAAGTGCGGGCCGAGCTCGCCCAGCTGCCCGAAGGGGTGGGCACTCCGGAAGGGTGGCACACCGTCCACGCGCCCGCCGCCGCCAAGGGTCGCGCCGGAGTCTCGCTCTACTCGCGGCAGGCCCCCGAGCGGGTCCAGGTCGGCTTCGGCGGCTTCGGGATTCCCGGGGCGGAGGAGTTCGACACGAGCGGCCGGTATGTGGAGATCGACCTTCCCGGCGTCACCGTCGCGAGCCTGTATCTGCCCTCCGGCGAGGTCGGTACCGAGCGCCAGGACGAGAAGGAGCGCTTCATGGCCGCCTTCCTGCCCTATCTCCAGGGGCTGAAGGCGCGGGCGGCGGCGGACGGCCGCGAGGTCGTGGTCTGCGGCGACTGGAACATCGCCCACCAGGAGGCGGACCTGAAGAACTGGAAGGCCAACCGCAAGAGCTCCGGCTTCCTGCCCGAGGAGCGCGCCTGGCTGACCCGGGTTCTGGAGGAGGCCGCGTACGTGGACGTCGTGCGGCAGCTGCACCCGGACGTCGAGGGTCCGTACAGCTGGTGGTCCTACCGGGGGCGCGCCTTCGACAACGACTCCGGCTGGCGGATCGACTACCAGATGGCGACCCCGGGGCTCGCCGAGCGCGCGGTCAAGGCGTGGGTCGAGCGGGTCGCCACACACGACGAGCGGTGGAGCGACCATGCGCCGGTGACGGTCGTCTACGAGCGGTAGCGCCTGCGGCCAGGCTCAATCCGCCTTCGGCGGCCGCATGCCGTCCTCGCGGCGCAGTCTGCGGTCCAGGGCCATGGACAGCTCGGCGTCCACCACCGCACGCGCCAGCGGGCGGAGTTGGGACGGTTCGGTCTCCTTCGTGTGGGCATGCAGTGCGCGTACGAAGATCTCGGCGAGCGCGTCCGCGTGCTCGCGGACGCGGCGGCCCGAGGAGAGCACCGTGGACAGCGGTACCCCTTCCCGTACGAGCTCGGCCGACACCTCCAGGAGGCGGCGGCTGATGTGCACGATCTCGTCCCCGTCGGTGGCGAGATAGCCCAGGTCCAGTGCGGTGGCGAGGTTCTCCGGCGTGACCTCGCCCTCGAAGTAGTCCGCGAGCTGCTCCGGGGTGAGGCGGACCGGGGTCTCCTCGGTCGGTTCGCCCAGGCCCAGCACCTCGGCGACATCGCGGCCGCTCTCGAAGGTGGCCGCCAGGTCGGCGATGCCGTTGAGGGTGTGGCCGCGCTCCAGCAGGCCCGCGATGGTCCGCAGCCGGGCCAGGTGGTGGTCGTCGTACCAGGCGATGCGGCCCTCGCGGCGAGGCGGCGGGATCAGGCCGCGCTCCCGGTAGAAGCGCAGGGTGCGCACGGTGATGCCGGCCTCCTTGGCCAGTTCCTCCATGCGGTATTCGCGGTGCTCGCGTCCTTCGGCCACAGGGGCACCCTATGTTGTACCGCCGGTAACTTTCCTCGCCCTGCCCCCTACCCATCGGTACGGTCCTGCTCTACTCTCCGAACAATGCCAGTGATTGCTGGCAGAGTCGTGTGGCGTACCGCGGGAGGCGGCAGCATGGCCCAGCAGGAACACGTACGTGTGGCGGTGATCGGAACCGGATTCGGGGGCCTGGGGGCCGCCGTCCGGCTGCGCCGCGAAGGCATCACCGATTTCGTCGTCCTGGAGCGGGCCGACTCGGTGGGCGGCACCTGGCGCGACAACAGCTATCCCGGCTGCGCCTGCGACGTACCGTCGCATCTCTACTCGTTCTCGTTCGCGCCCAACCCCGACTGGCCGCGCACCTTCTCCGGGCAGGAACACATCCGCGCCTACCTGGAACGCGTCGCCGACACCTTCGGGCTCCGCCCGCACATCAGGCTGAACCACGAGGTGAAGCTGATGAGCTGGGACAAGGAGAACCTGTACTGGGTGATCGAGTCGGCCGACGGGTCCGTCCTGCGTGCGGACGTCGTCGTCTCCGCCACCGGGCCGCTCTCCGACCCGAAGATGCCGGACATCCCCGGGCTCGGCTCCTTCCCCGGCAAGGTCTTCCACTCCGCGCGCTGGGACCACGACTACGACCTGGCCGGCAAGCGCGTCGCGATGGTCGGAACGGGCGCCTCCGCGATCCAGATCGTCCCGGCGATACAGCCGAAGACCGCGAAGCTCACGCTCTTCCAGCGCACCCCGCCCTGGGTCATGCCGCGCATGGACCGCACCATCAGCAAGGCCGAGCGCGCTCTGCACCGCGCTGTCCCCGCCACCGGCACGGCACGCCGTGGACTGTTGTGGGGCATAAGGGAGTTGCAGGTCAGTGCCTTCACCAAGCATCCCGACCAGCTCGGCCTGGTGGAGAAGATAGCCAAGTCCAACATGGCACGGGCGATCAAGGACCCGGCCCTGCGCGCCAAGCTGACCCCCGACTACCGCATCGGCTGCAAGCGGATCCTGCTCTCCAGCACCTACTACCCGGCCCTCGCCCAGCCCAATGTGGACGTCGTCGCCTCCGGGCTCGGCGAGATACGCGGCAGTACGGTGGTCGCCGCCGACGGGAGCGAGGCGGAGGTCGACGCGATCATCTTCGGCACCGGCTTCCATGTGACGGACATGCCGATCGCGGAGCGGGTCGTCGGCGAGGAGGGCATCACGCTCGCCGAGTCCTGGAAGGACGGGATGAACTCGCTGCGCGGCGCGACCGCCGCCGGGTTCCCCAACTGGATGACGATCATCGGCCCCAACACCGGGCTCGGAAACTCCTCCATGATCCTGATGATCGAGTCCCAGCTGAACTACCTGGCCGACTACCTGCGGCAGTTGAACGTGCTGGGCGGACGGGCCGCGCTCGGCGCCCGCTCCACCGCCGTCACCGCGTGGAACGACCGGGTCCAGCAACGGATGAAGCGCACGGTGTGGAACACCGGCGGCTGCACCAGCTGGTACCTGGACGCCGAGGGCCGCAACACCACGGTCTGGCCGGGTACGACGGGGGAGTTCCGGCGGCAGACGCGCTCGGTGGACCTCGCGGAGTACGACGTCATACGGGCCGGAGCTACCGGCGGTACGCGGCGGGCCGCCGGGGCCGGGCGCGTACCCGAACAGCCCGGCCGCATCGATCGCGAGACCGTGACCGCCGCTTCCGAAACCGCTTCCGAAACCGCATCCGTCGCCGAGGAGGCCGCGCGATGAGCAGCCTCCCGCATCGCGACGCCGCCGCCCCGGCGCCCGCGGCCGAACTGACCGCGCGTTCCGCCGACGGTTCGCGCATCCACGTCGAACTGCACGGTCCCGAGGACGCCCCGGCCGTCGTCCTGGCCCACGGCTGGACCTGTAGCACCCGTTTCTGGGACGCCCAGATCCGCGACCTGGCCGCCGACCACCGGGTCATCGCCTACGACCAGCGCGGCCACGGGCTCACCCCCGAACCGGCCCCCGGCGGCTACAGCACGAACGCGCTGGCCGACGACCTCGAAGCGGTCCTCGCCGCGACGCTCGCCCCGGGCCGCAAGGCGGTGCTCGCCGGGCACTCCATGGGCGGGATGACACTGATGGCCGCCGCCGCCCGCCCCGGACTGCGCGAGCACGCCGCCGCCGTTCTGCTCTGCTCCACCGGCAGTACGCGGCTGGCCGCCGAGGCGCGCGTCCTGCCGCTGCGCGCGGGCGCGCTGCGCACCCGGCTCACCACCGCCGTACTGGGCGCGAAAGCCCCGCTCGGGCCGGTCAACCCGGTCTCGAAGAAGATCCTCAAGTACGCGACGATGGGGGCTGGTTCGGCTCCCGAACGGGTCGACGCCTGCGCCCGTATCGTGCACGCCTGTCCGCGCCGCGCGAGGGTGGGGTGGGGCCATGTGCTCGCCGGGCTGGACCTCGCGGCGGGCGTGCGCGAGCTGCGGGTGCCGACCGAGGTGATCGCCGGCACGCACGACCGGCTGACCCCGCCGGTCCTCGCGCGGGCCATCGCGGCCGCCCTGCCGGTCGGCCTCGGGCTGACCGAGCTGGCCGGAGTGGGGCACATGACGCCGGTGGAGGCCCCGGAGGCCGTCACGGCGAAGATCAGGGAGCTGGCCACCCGGTACGTCGGCACGGGGACGGCCGACACGGGGCCGGCCACCGGGACCGTCGGTACGGGGGCCACCGCCACGGGGACCGCCGGCACGGCGGAGAAGGAGGATGTCGCATGAGCGGCAAGCGGAATCTGGAGGGCCAGGTCGTCGTCGTCACCGGCGCGGCCCGAGGCGTGGGCGAACTGCTGGCCCGCAAGCTGTCGGCACGCGGGGCGACGCTCGCGCTCGTCGGCCTGGAGCCGGACGAGCTGATGCAGGTCTCCGAGCGACTGCACGGCGAGAGCGGCCACTGGTTCGCCGATGTCACCGACCACGAGGCGATGGCCCAGGTGGCGCGCGAGGTGAAGGAACGCTTCGGCAAGGTCGACGTCGTCGTCGCCAACGCGGGCGTCGCCTCGGGCGGCCCGTTCGCCGACTCCGACCCGGACGCCTGGCGGCGGGTCATCGAGGTGAACCTCATCGGCGGCGCGGTCACCGGGCGGGCCTTCCTGCCGGTGCTGATGGAGAGCCGCGGCTACTTCCTCCAGATAGCGTCGCTGGCCGCGATCACCCCGGCCCCGATGATGACCGCGTACTGCGCGTCCAAGTCGGGCGTCGAGGCCTTCGCGCACAGCCTGCGCGCCGAGGTCGGCTACAAGGGCGTCAAGGTCGGCGTCGGCTACCTCTCCTGGACCGACACCGACATGGTGCGCGGCGCGGACCGGGACGATGTGATGCGCGAGCTGCGCCGGCGGCTGCCGTGGCCGATGAACCGTACGTATCCGCTCGGCCCGGCCGTCGACCGGATCGTCGACGGGATCGCGCGGCGCTCCCCGCATGTGTACGCCCAGTGGTGGCTGCGCGGGATGCAGTCGGTCCGCGGGTATCTGCCCTCCGTCATCGCGATCGGCGGGCAGCGCGAGATGCGGCGCTTCGAGCCGCGGCTCCACACTGTGTCGAAGGGGCTGGTGGGGGCCGGGGGAGCGGCGGACCAGGAGGCCCGCGCGGAGCGTGCTGACCGACCGTAACGGTACGAAATGCGTGGGATGTCGGGCCGTGCAACGCTGGGCGAGGCCCCGCAGGGGGCCATCCCCCACGTACCCCACGCATCCCACAGGAGTGAACAGCATGGGTATCGCAGACCAGTTCAAGGACAAGGCGCAGGAGCTCGCCGACCAGGCCAAGCAGAAGGCCGGCCAGGGCAAGGAAGAGGCCAAGGACCAGGCCGGCCGGGCCAAGGACCGGGCTTCGCAGGCCCGCGACCAGAAGTCGGACTCCTCCCCGGGCATGAAGGACCGTGCCCAGGACGCGGCGGACCAGGTGCGCGAGCGCTTTGACCGTTGACGGTCTTTGAGGTGTGACGCGTGCGCGCTGCGGTTCGCGCGTGCGTACGCGTCGCGTCAGGAGGCGCATCCGGGTGACCGGGTGCGCCTCCTTCTTGCGCGGGGGAGCGCCCCGGGCTGGAGGAGGCCCGGGGCTGGGCGTCCAGGTGACCGGATCGGTCCGCTTCCGGACCCGATGCGGTCTGTCGCCGCCCCGGTCCCACGGATCAGGGTGGGGGCATGAGCCGAGCACTGATCGTCATCGATGTCCAGGAATCCTTCCGCGCCCATCCGCTGTGGGAGACCACCTCCGACCTGCGGATCGCCGACCGGGTGAACCGGCTGGTCCGGCTCTTCCGCCAGGCCGGGGACCCGGTGGTGTGGGTACTGCACTCCGAGCCCGGCACCGGAGACGTCTTCGACCCGGCCCTCGGCCACGTCCGGCTGATGGAGGAGCTGGAGCGGTCGGAGGGGGAGCCGCTGGTCCACAAGACCTCGCACAACGCCTTCACCACCACCAACCTGCAGCAACTCCTCACCGAGCGCGGCATCCGCGACCTCACCGTCTGCGGCATCCGCACCGAGCAGTGCGTGGAGACCACCGCGCGCGTCGCCGCCGACCTCGGCTACCGGGTCACCGTCGCCATCGACGCGACCGCGACCCATCCCATCCCGCACCGTGACGCTCCCGCCGGCCGGAGCGTCGCCGAACTGCTGGCCGACCCCCGCACGCTGCCCGCCGAAGAGGTCATCAGGCGCACCGAGTACGCGCTCGCCGGACGCTTCGCCACCATCGAGACGGTCGACCGGCTGGAGGCCGCGGCGGCACTTCGGGCATGATGACCGGATCGTGAGTCACGTCGTCTTCTTCCTGGTGCCCGGAGTCCATCTGCTGGACCTGGCCGGCCCCGCGCAGGTCTTCTCCACCGCCGCCGGCTTCGGCCACCCCTACACGCTCGCGTACGTCGCCGAGCAGCCGCAGATCCTCACCGCCCAGGGGCTGCCCCTGGTGGCCGGGCTCGACTGGCCCGAGCTCGGACCCGGGGATCTGATCGTGGTGCCCGGCTGGCGGACGGGCGCCCGGGACGACGCCCCCGCGATCGGCCCCGCCTCCCTGCGGGCCCTGCGGGACCACCACGCCGGGGGCGGGACGGTGGCCAGCGTGTGCGGCGGGGCCGAGGCGCTCGGACAGGCCGGCCTGCTCGACGGCCGCCGCTGCACCACCCACCACGACGTACAGGACGGGCTGGCGCTGCGCCACCCCGAGGCGGTCGTCGTCCGGGACGTCCTGTTCACCGTCGACGACCGGGTGATCACATCGGCCGGCATCGCCAGCGGCATCGATCTGGCCCTGCACCTGGTCGCGGTCCGGCACGGCCCGGCCGCCGCCGCCCGGGTGGCCCGGGAGATGGTCGTCTACGCCCGCCGCAACGGCCATGAACGGCAGTCCAGCGCGATGCTCCGGCACCGGTCACACCTCGACGACACCGTGCACCGCGCCCAGAACCTCATCGACGCCCGCTTCGACCGGCCGCTTCCCCTGCCCGCGCTGGCCTCGGCCGTCGGCGTGAGCGAGCGCACCCTGACCCGCCTCTTCAGCCGCGCCACCGGACTCACCCCCCTGCGCTACCAGCAGACCCTCCGCCTCGAACGCGCCCAGCACCTCATCAGCCACGGCGCGACGATCGACGCCGCCGCCCGCGAGGTCGGCTTCGAGGACCCGCGCATGCTGCGCCGCCTCCGCGCCCGCACGGCCTGACCGAAGCCCGAAGCCCGGCCCCGAGCCCCGGGTCACCTCGGCGGCAGCGGCGGCCGCCGCAGATTCGGGGCCGTGTCGTACGACGGTGGCGTCGCCGCCGGGTGGGCGGCCAGGAGCTCCAGGGCCAGGCGGACCGCGTCGTCGAGGACGGCGTAGCGGCCCTCCGCCCAGTCCAGCGGGGTACGCAGGGCCTCCACGTCCGGTTCCACGCCGTGGTTCTCCACCGACCAGCCGTACGTGTCGAACCAGGCCGCGTTCATCGGGACCGTGATCACCGTGCCGTCGCCCAGCCGGTGGCGGCCGGTCATGCCGACCACCCCGCCCCAGGTGCGCTGGCCCACCACCGGGCCCAGCTTCAGCAGCCGGAACGCGGCGGTGATCATGTCGCCGTCGGAGGAGGTCGCCTCGTCGGCCAGGGCGACGACCGGGCCGCGCGGGGCGTTGGAGGCGTAGCTCACCGCCTGGGCGTTGCGGGTCAGGTCCCAGCCGAGGATCTTGCGGGTGAGGTTCTCCACGACCAGCTCGCTGATGTGGCCGCCCGCGTTGCCCCGTACGTCCACGATCAGGGCGGGGCGGGACACCTCCAGGCGCAGGTCCCGGTTGAACTGGGCCCAGCCCGAGCCGCCCATGTCCGGGATGTGCAGGTAGCCGCACTTGCCGCCGCTCAACGCCCGTACGACGTCACGGCGTTTGGCCACCCAGTCCTGGTAGCGCAGTGGGCGCTCGTCCACCAGCGGCATGATCGCCACCCGGCGGGAGGTGCCCCCGCCCGCCGGGGAGAACGTCAGCTCCACCGTCGTGCCGCCGGCCGCCGTCAGCAGCGGGTACGGGCCCGCCACCGGGTCCACCGGGCGGCCGTCGACGTGGGTGAGGACCGCGCCCTCCCTGATCCCCGTGCCCGCCAGCGGTGAACGCGCCTTGGAGTCCGAGGAGTCGCCGGGCAGGATGCGCTGGATGGTCCAGGCCCCGTCCCGGCACACCAGGTTGGCGCCGAGGAGGCCGATCGCGCGCTGGTAGTGCGGCGGGCCCTCGTTGCGGCGGGCGGGGGAGACGTACGCGTGCGAAGTGCCCAGCTCGCCCAGCACCTCGCGCAGCAGGTCCGCGAACTCGTCGGGGGACGCGACCCGTTCGACCAGCGGGCGGTACTGGTCCAGCACCCCGTCCCAGTCGATGCCGCACATGTCCGGCTCCCAGAAGTAGGAGCGGATGATCCGCCCCGCCTCCCCGTACGCCTGCCGCCACTCCGCCCCCGGGTCGACCTCGTGCAGGATGCGGCGCAGGTCCAGGTGGACCGTGGAGTCGGTGTCGCCCGGCTCGGTCGCCGGCACGGCGCGCAGGTCGCCGTCGTCCATCACGACGAGGCGGGACGCGTCGCCGCTGACCGCGAACCAGTCGAGGTGGTCCACCAGTTCGGTCTTCCGCGCCTTCGCGATGGTGAAGTGCTCCAGGGTCGGCCGCCCCGACATGTCGGCCGGGTTCGCGAACGTCTCGCCCAGCGCCCCCGAGATCGGCCAGCGCAGCCAGACCAGGCCGCCGCCGCTCACCGGAGCCAGTGCCGAGTACTTGGAGGCGGAGACAGGGAACGGTGTCACCCGGCTCTCCAGGCCCTCGAACTCCACCATCACCGTCGACCCCTCCGGCATACCCCCGTCCGGTACGTCCACCGGGTCCAGGCCGCCCGCCGCCGGACGCCCGTCCGGGGAGAGCGCGAAGGGGGAGGGCGTCGCCGAGGAGAGCGGGACCAGGTAGGGGCGGCAGCCGAGCGGGAAGGACAGGTCGCCGGTGTGGACGTCGTACACCGGGTCGAAGCCCCGCCAGGACAGGAACGCCAGATAGCGGCCGTCCTCCGTGAAGACCGGGTTCTCGTCCTCGAAGCGGCCGTTGGTGACGTCCACGATCACCGGGGCGCCGGGACCGTTGATCCGGGCCAGCTTGATCTGCCGCAGCGAGCGGCCGACACCCGGGTGCGACCAGGTCAGCCAGTCGCCGTCGGGGGAGAAGGCCAGGTCGCGGACCGGGCCGTTGACCGAGCGGATCAGCTCGGTGAGCCCGGGGTGCTCGTCGACCGGTGCCGCGCTGTCCGGGGCCGCCGCGCCCGTGGCCGCGTGGAGGTCGGCGCGGGTCGAGCCGCTGGGGGCCCGGCTCCCGGACTCCTCTTCCTCCGGCTCCGCCGTGTCCAGGAGCAGCAGGCGGCCGTCGTTCGACGCGATGGCCAGGCGCTCGCCCTCCGGGTCGGAGATCATCTCCTGCACCCGGCCCAGCTGCCCGGAGGCCAGTCTGCGCGGGGGCCGGTCGCCGCTGGCGCGCGGCAGATAGGCGATCTCGACCGCGTCCGGGCCGTCCGCGTCGGTGACGTACGCGACCTGCCCGCCGCTGCCGAGCATCTCCGGCAGCCGCACCCGGACGCCGGGGGTGTCGGCGATGGTGCGGGCGGGGCCGTCGCGGTGGGTGAGCCAGTAGAGGCTGCCGCGTACGGTGACGGCGCTGGCCCGGCCCGTCTCGTCGACGGAGAGCGAGTCGACGTTGCTGGCGGCGGGCACCTGGTGGACGCGCCGGCCGGTGCGCGGGCCGCCGAGGCGTACCTCCAGCTTGCGCGGGGTGGCGTCGGGCGAATCCAGGTCCTCGACCAGCCAGAGGTCGCCGGCGCACTGGTAGATCACCCGGCGGCCGTCGCTGGAGGCGTTACGGGCGTAGAAGGCGTCGTGGTCGGTGTGCCGGCGCAGGCCGGTGCCGTCCATCCGGCAGGAGTAGAGGTTGCCGACGCCCTCGTGGTCGGAGAGGAACGCGATGCGGCGGCCGACGAACATCGGGTTGGCGAGGTGGCCGTCGATGTCCGGGAGCAGGCGTTCGCCGTGCAGCCACAGGCGGCCCATGGCCCCGCCCCGGTAGCGCTTCCAGGCGGCCGGTTCGTGCGGGGGCGTGCCGGTGAGCAGCAGGGTGCGGCGCTCGCCGTCGATGTCGGCGACCGCGATGTCGGAGACCGGGCCCCAGGGGAGCTTGCCGCCGGGGCCCCCGTCGGTGGGGACGCTGTAGGCCCAGGAGAAGTACGAGAACGGCTGGTTGTGCGAGGACACGGCGAGGATCTGGGACGCCTCGCCCGGATCGGGGCTCCAGCCGCAGACCCGGGCGTCCGTCGAGCCCCAGTGGGTGAGCCGGCGGGCCGGGCCGCCGGCCACCGGGGCGAGGTGGATCTCGGGGTCCAGGGTGCGCCAGGTCGTGTAGGCGATGGAGGTGCCGTCGGGGGAGAAGCGCGGATGGCTGACCCGGGTCCGGTCGACGGTCACCCGCCAGGCCCGTCCGGGGCGGTGCCCCGTGGGGGCGAGGGGTGCGACCCAGAGGTCGTCCTCGGCCGCGAAGCACAGCAAGTCCTGGTGAAGGTGCGGGAAACGGAGATACGCGACGTCGTCACTCACCCCCCAATGTTTTCGGTGCGCGGGGCCCGGGGCAACTTGTGGTGCAGGACACAAGCGAAACGATTTCGTTTCGCTGGAAGGTGGGGGTACGGTTCAGGTGTACGAAACAGTTTCGTTCGATGCCGAGCGGGACTGAGCTGGACCGACCGGGATACCGGATCGGAAAGTGGCAGCGTCAGTGGAAGCGGAAGCGGAAGCGAAGGAGGCCGGCAATGGCACGCACCAGGCTGACCCCCGAGCGTGAGGGCGAGCTGTACGAGGCCGTCCTCGACCTGCTCCGCGAGGTCGGTTACGACGCTCTGACCATGGACGCCGTCGCTGCCCGCACCCGGTCGAGCAAGGCCACCCTCTACCGCCAGTGGGGCTCGAAGCCCGAGCTGGTCGCGAAGGCGCTGCGGCACAACAAGCCGGGGAGCCTCTCGGACATCGACACCGGTTCGCTGCGCGGCGACTTCCACGCCGCGCTGAGCCGGACCGACGACTGCCAGATGGAGAAGGACGCCGCGCTGATGCGGGGTCTGAGCCATGCCGTCCATGAGTACCCCGAGCTGCTCCAGGCCCTGCGCGAGCTGCTGATCGAACCGGAGATGACCGGTCTCGCCCAGCTGCTGCAACGGGCGGTGGACCGGGGTGAGCTGCGTCCGGACAATCCGGCGCTGAAGTACATCCCGCACATGCTGGTCGGCGCCATCGCCGCCCGGCAGCTGATCGAGGACCGTCCTGTCGACCAGGCCTTCCTCATCGATTACGTGGACTCCGTGGTTCTCCCCGCTCTCGGTGTTTGACGTCCCCGTCCCCACCCCCGTACGGCCCTCTCCCCGACGCTCCACCTGACGCGCCGCTCTCGTCGTCGGGCTGGTTCCTCACGCCCAGTTTCCACTCATACGACCTGACCGGGAGTACGCCCCCGTGGCCACTTTCCTCTACAAGCTCGGACGGCTGACCTTCCGCCGCCGCCGCTTCGTCGCCCTGATCTGGGTGGCGTTGCTGGCGGTCGCCGGAATCGGTGCGGCCACCGCGCCCACCGCCACCTCCAGTTCCTTCTCGATCCCCGGTACGGAGGCGCAGCGCGCCTTCGACCTGCTGGAACAGCGCAACCCCGGCTCCAGCGCCGACGGCGCCACCGCACGGGTCGTCTTCAAGGCGCCCGAGGGCGAGAAGGTGACCGACTCCGCCAACAAGAGCGAGATCAGCGGCATCGTCAAGGAGCTGCGGTCCGGCTCGGACCAGGTCGCCACGGTCGCCGACCCGTTCGAGCAGCAGGCCGTGAGCCAGAACGGTTCGACGGCGTACATATCGGTCAACTACAAGGTCAGCTCCATGGAGCTGACCGACAAGACCACCGACGCCCTGAAGGACGTGGGCAAGGACGCGCAGGACAGCGGCATGAAGGTGGAGATCGGCGGTGACGCCCTCCAGGTCATCCCGCACACCGGGGCCGCCGAGATCATCGGTGTCGCCATCGCCGCCGTCGTCCTGGTCATCACCTTCGGCTCGCTGATCGCCGCCGGGCTGCCGCTGGTGACCGCCCTCATCGGGGTCGGCATCGGGGTCTCGTCGATCACCGCGCTGGCCGGCGTCCTGGATCTCGGCTCGACGACCTCGACCCTCGCCATGATGATCGGCCTCGCGGTCGGCATCGACTACGCCCTGTTCATCGTCTCCCGCTACCGCGCCGAGCTGGCCGAGGGCCGGGAACACGAGGAGGCCGCGGGACGGGCCGTCGGCACGGCCGGATCCGCGGTCGTCTTCGCGGGCCTGACCGTGGTCATCGCCCTGGTCGGCCTCGCCGTCGTCAACATCCCGATGCTGACGAAGATGGGCTTCGCCGCCGCCGGTACGGTCGCGATAGCCGTCGTCATCGCCCTGACCCTCGTCCCGGCCCTGCTGGGCTTCGCGGGCAAGCGGGTCGTGGGCCGAAAGGCGCGCAAGGCCGCCGAGGCGGAGAAGAGCCTTGAGGCCAAGCCGAACATGGGCACCCGCTGGGCGCGGTTCGTGCTGCGCAAGCCGGTCTGGGTCATGCTCGTCGGCGTCCTCGGCCTCGGCGTCATCGCCGTACCGGCCGCCTCGCTGGAGATGGGCCTGCCCGACGACGGCGCCCAGCCGAAGTCGACCACGCAGCGTCAGGCGTACGACATGCTCTCGGACGGCTTCGGCCCCGGGTTCAACGGCCCGCTGATGGTCGTCGTCGACACGAAGAACAGCTCCGACGGCAAGGCCGCCGCAGCGCGGGTCTCCGAGGAGATCGAGTCCATCGGCGTCGCCGCCGTCGTCCCGGCCGAGTTCAACAAGGCCGGCGACACCGCGACGATCGTGGTCATCCCGAAGGACCGGCCCTCCTCGGCCGCCACCGAGAACGTCGTCCACTCCATCCGCGACGCGGGTGCGGACATCACGTCCGACACCGGGGCAGAGGTCCTGGTCACCGGCGCCACCGCGATGAACATCGACTTCTCGCAGAAGATGAACGACGCGCTGCTGCCCTACCTGGCGCTCGTCGTCGGCCTCGCGTTCCTGCTGCTGATGCTGGTCTTCCGCTCGGTCCTCGTCCCGCTGAAGGCGGCCCTGGGCTTCCTGCTCTCGGTGGTCGCGGCCCTCGGCGCGGTCGTCGCGGTCTTCCAGTGGGGCTGGCTCGGCTCGCTCTTCGGCGTCGAGCAGACCGGTCCGATCATGAGCATGATGCCGATCTTCATGGTCGGCGTGGTCTTCGGTCTCGCGATGGACTACGAGGTCTTCCTCGTCACCCGGATGCGCGAGGCGTACGTCCACGGCGAGAGTCCGGGCCAGGCCGTCGTCACGGGCTTCAAGCACGGGGCGCGCGTGGTCACGGCGGCGGCCGTGATCATGATGGCGGTCTTCGCCGGCTTCATCGGCTCCAGCGAGCAGATGATCAAGATGATCGGCTTCTCGCTCGCCATCGCCGTCTTCTTCGACGCCTTCGTGGTGCGCATGGCGATCGTGCCCGCCGTCCTGGCCCTGCTCGGCAAGAAGGCCTGGTGGCTGCCGCGCTGGCTGGACCGGGCGCTGCCCAACGTGGACGTGGAGGGCGAGAAGCTGCAGAAGCAGCTGACCGACGAGCCCGGCTCCGAGCAGGGGCCCGGGGACGGCGGCGGCGAGGGTGAGCGCGAGCTCGTCCGCGCCTGACCCGTCCTTCCTGACGGTGTCCTCCCGGCTCCGGGTCCGCGTCTGAGCGGAGCGCGGCCCCGGAAGCGCCGGTTACCTGTGGGGACGGGGACCGGGGCACAGCGAAATCCCCCGTGCGAGCAGCACGGGGGATTTCCTGGTTCTCTCAGCCGCGGGCCGGCTGGGCGCCCCGCTCCGGGCGGGTGGTGGTCGTGGTGGTCGTGCGGGACGGCGGCTGCGGCTCCCGGTCGGCGTCCGGCGGCGTGGCCGGGGCCTGTGCGCGGGTCCGGGCGAGGAAGCGGGTCAGCGTCCGGATCTCGAACTGGAACACCTCGACCCCGTCCGTCGAGTGCAGCTCCACGATCAGCTGCGTACGGCCGCACGGCCAGACGCGGACGGCGCCGCGCTCGATCGGGGTGCGCAGACCGCGTTCCAGGAGGTCGCGGCCGAACGCCCAGTCGGTGCCGTCGGGCAGCCCGATATGGACGGTGCGCCGCTCGTCGGCCGGGTCGTAGCGCAGGTCGACGGGGACCGGACGGGTCAGAGGGCCATCGGTGATGAGCCGGGCGCGAGCGTGTACTTCGACGACAGGGGACATAGGCCGGCTCCTCCTCCATGCGTACTTTCTATATGCTCAGCTTTGCCATCTAATGTCCCACATTTTACGGAAGTGGCGCGGCGGACCCCGGGTCTCGCGCGACCCGGGGCAGGGCTGCTGCTCTTGCGCATGAGTTGCAGGAGCGCACTATTATTGATGGGTTCATGACCCCGCCCGCAGGACCGCGTCCGCACGGGCGCGGAGACCGTGCGGACCCGCAGAAAGCGGAGCCTCCCATGCATGTACCCGATGGTTTCATCGATGCACCTGTCTCCGTGGCCGCCGGGGTGGTCGCCGCCGGCGCCGTCGCCGTCAGCCTGCGCGGCGCCCGCCGCGAGCTGGACGAGCGCACCGCCCCGCTCGCCGGGCTCGTCGCCGCCTTCATCTTCGCCGTGCAGATGCTGAACTTCCCCGTCGCGGCCGGCACCAGCGGGCACCTCATGGGCGGGGCGCTGGCCGCGATCCTCGTCGGGCCCTACACGGGGGTGCTCTGCGTCGCGGTGGTCCTGCTGATGCAGGGCGTCTTCTTCGCCGACGGCGGCCTCACCGCCCTCGGCGTCAACATCACCGTCATGGGCGTGGTCACCGTCGTCGTCGCGTACGGACTGTTCCGGCTGCTGACCGGGGTGCTTCCGGGCACCCGCCGGTCGGCCACCGTCTCCGCCTTCGTCGCCGCCCTGGTCTCCGTACCGGCCGCGGCCGCCGCCTTCACCCTGCTCTACTGGATCGGCGGCACCACCGACGTCCCGATCGGCAAGGTCTTCACGGCCATGGTCGGCGTGCACGTCCTGATCGGCATCGGCGAGGCGGTCATCACCGCGCTGACCGTGGGCGCGGTCCTCGCCGTCCGCCCCGACCTCGTCCACGGCGTCAGCGGACTCGCCGCCCCCCTCAAGCTCCGGGTCGACGGCGAACTGGTCGACGCGCCGGCCGCCACCCGCGAACCCGAGCCGGTCGCGGCCCGCTCCACCCGCGGGTTCTGGGTCACCGGCCTGGTCTCCGCGTTCCTGCTCGCCGGTGTCGTCTCCTTCTACGCCTCCGCCAACCCGGACGGCCTGGAGCGGGTCGCCGCCGACCAGGGCATCGACGAGAAGGCCGAGGAGCACGGCGCGGCCGGTTCCCCGCTCGCCGACTACGGCGTCGGCGACATCTCCGACGCCCGGCTCTCCGGCGGCCTCGCCGGGGTGATCGGCGTCAGCGCCACCGTCGTCGTCGGCACCGGGGTGTTCTGGGTGGTCCGCCGCCGCGAGGACGCGCGCGGCAGCGCCTCCCGCGACCGCGACCGCGACCGCGACCGCGATCACGGACGCGTCTGAGATGGGCGCGGGCCACGCCCACACGCTCTACCGGCACGGACACTCGCCGGTCCACGGACTGCCCCCGCACTGCAAGCTCGCCGCCGTCTTCTGCTTCGTCCTCGTGGTGGTCTCCACCCCCCGCGAGGCGATGTGGGCCTTCGGGCTGTACGCGGCGCTGCTGGCCGCCGTCGCCGCCGTGGCCCGCGTCCCCGCCGGCTTCCTGCTGAAGCGGCTCGTCGTCGAGGTGCCGTTCGTCGCGTTCGCCCTGCTCATGCCGTTCGTGGTGCCGGGCGAGCAGACGACCGTCCTCGGCGTCTCCGTGAGCGTCCCCGGCCTCTGGGGCGCATGGAACGTGCTGGCCAAGGCCACCCTCGGCGTCGCCGCCTCGGCGCTCCTGGCCTCCACCACCGAACTGCGCGCCGTCCTGCTCGGCCTCCAGCGCCTCGGACTGCCGCCGCTGCTCGTCCAGATCGCCTCGTTCATGATCCGGTACGGGGACGTCGTCACCGACGAGATGCGGCGCATGTCGATCGCCCGCCGCTCGCGGGGATTCGAGGCGCGCGGCGTACGGCAGTGGCGGGTGCTCGCCGCCTCGGCGGGCGCCCTGTTCATCCGCTCGTACGAACGTGGCGAACGCGTCCACCTCGCCATGGTCAGCCGCGGCTACACCGGGACGATGCCCGTGATCGACGAGGCGACCGCCACCCGCACCCAGTGGGCGTACGCGGCGGCCCTCCCCGTACTCGCCCTCGCCGTCTGTCTGCTGGGATGGACCCTGTGACCCCCTCCATGGACGATGCCCCGTCGTACGCTCCGGCACCCGCCCCGTCGCTCGAAGTCAGCGGCCTGGCCTACGCCTACCCCGACGGCCACCAGGCCCTCTTCGGGGTGAACCTGACGGTCGGACACGGCGAGCGCGTCGCGCTCCTCGGCCCCAACGGCGCGGGCAAGACCACCCTCGTCCTGCACCTCAACGGCATCCTGGACGCCGGTTCGGGCACGGTGCGCGTCGCCGGACTCCCGGTCGCGAAGCGGAACCTCGCCGAGATCCGCCGACGTGTCGGCATCGTCTTCCAGGACCCCGACGACCAGCTCTTCATGCCCACGGTCCGCGAGGACGTCGCCTTCGGGCCCGCCTCCGCCGGGCTGCGCGGCCCGGAGCTGGAGGAGCGGGTGCTGTACGCGCTGAAGCAGGTCGGCATGGAGGAGTACGCCGCCCGGCCGCCGCACCACCTCTCCTTCGGGCAGCGCCGCCGCGTCGCCGTGGCCACCGTCCTCGCGATGCGGCCGGAGATCCTCGTCCTGGACGAACCCTCGTCCAACCTGGACCCGGCCTCCCGCCGCGAACTGGCCGACATCCTGCGCTCCTTGGACGTCACCGTGCTGATGGTCACCCACGACCTGCCGTACGCCCTGGAGCTCTGCCCGCGTGCCGTCATCCTCAGCGAGGGCGTCATCGCCGCCGACGACCGTACGCAGGACCTCCTCCGCGACGAGAAGCTGATGCGCTCGCACCGGCTGGAGCTGCCGTTCGGCTTCGATCCGCGCTCGGTCACCGTTCCGTCGGCGTAAACAGATCGTGACAGTGCGGTGGTCACGGCGACCCGCCACCCGAACACCCCACCGGGACGTGCACCATGGGGGGATGAGCGGGAGCGCGGGAGTGAGCACGGCGGGCGCGGACGCGGGAACGAGCGCGGGCGCGGAACCGGGCGCGGGAGCGGGAACAGGCACGGGAGCGGGAGCGGGAGCGGGAACAGTCGCGGAGGCGGCCGAAGCCGTGGCCGCGACCGTGGATGTACGGGGCACGGTGGCACCCGGATTCGAGCCGGTAGCGGACGCGTTCGTCCGTAACTTCGAGCAGCGCGGGGAGCGTGGCGCGGCCGTCGCCGTCTACCGCCACGGGCGCAAGGTCGTCGACCTGTGGGCCGGTACGAGAGACGTCGACGGCACCGAACCGTGGGCCGTCGACACCGTCCAGATCGTCCGCTCGGCGGGCAAAGGCATCGCCGCCGCCGTCCCGCTCCTCCTCCACCAGCGCGGGCAGGTCGACCTGGACGCCCCGGTCTCCACCTACTGGCCGGAGTTCAAGCAGAACGGCAAGGAACGCGTCCTCGTCCGCGACCTCCTCGCCCACCGGGCCGGGGTCCCCGCCCTGGACACCGCCCTCACCCCCGCCGAGGCCGCCGACGGGGTCTCCGGGCCCGCCGCCGTCGCCGCCCAGCGCCCGCAGTGGGAGCCCGGCACCGACCACGGCTACCACGCCCAGACCTACAGCTGGCTGATCGGCGAACTGGTCCGGCGCGCCACCGGCCGTACCATCGGCCGCTGGGTCGCCGAGGAGATCGCCCGCCCGCTCGGACTCGACTTCTGGTTCGGGCTTCCCGCCGACGAGGCCCACCGCGTCGGCCGCATCGGCCCCGTGGAGCCTCCGGCCCCCACCGCGGCCTCCGGTGCCCTGCGCGTACGCCCCAAACGCTCCGTCGTCGAGGCCTACCGCGACCCGGACTCCCTCACCCGCAGGGCGTTCGGCGCGATCGACCCGTTCCCCGACGAGAACGACCCCGCCTACCGCGCGGCCGAACTCCCCGCCTCGGGCGGCATCGCGACCGCCCGGGGCCTGGCCCGCTGCTACGCCGCGATGATCGGTCCCGTCGACGGCCACCGCCGCCTGTTCGCCCCCGCCACGCTCACCCTGGCCCGCACGGAAGAGTCCGCGGGCCCGGACCGGGTCCTGGTCGTCAACACCCGTTTCGGCCTCGGCTACATGCTGCACGGCCCGGCCGCCCCGCTCCTGGGCCCCGGCTCGTTCGGCCACCCGGGCCGGGGCGGCTCGCTCGGTTTCGCGGACCCGGAATCGGGCATCGCGCTGGGCTACGTAACCAACGGACTCCAGAAGGGAGTCACCGCCGACCCCCGTGCCCAGGCCCTGGTCCGGGCAGTACGGTCGACGCTATGACACCAGCCCGTTTCGATGGTTACAGCGTCCTGATCACCGCCGCCGGCCAGGGCATCGGCGCGGCAACGGCCCGCCGCCTGGCGGCGGAAGGGGCCGCCGTCCTCGTCACCGACCTGGACGCGAAGCGCGCGTCCGAGACCGCGGCGGCGATACGCGAGGCAGGCGGCACCGCCGAGTCCCTGGCCTGCGACGTGGCCGACCGGGCGGCGGTCGAGGCGGCCGTCGACCACGCGGTGGCCGCCTTCGGCCGGATCGACGTCCTGGTCAACAACGCCTACGCGGCGGGCGAGGACGAGCCGCTCTTCGAGGACGAGACGGACGAGATCTGGGAACGCGACCTGGACATCACGCTCTCCGGCCCGTTCCGCTGCGCCCGCGCCGCCCTGCCGCACCTGGCCGCCTCGGGCCGGGGCGCGATCGTCACCATCGGCTCGGTCAACGGCGAACAGTCCTTCGGCGGCCACGCGTACAGCGCCGCGAAGGCGGGCCTGACCAGCCTGACCCGTACGCTCGCGGGCCACGCGGGACCGCGAGGTGTACGCGTCAACCTGGTCGCCCCCGGCACGATCCGCACCGACGCCTGGGCGGGCCGCGACGCCGAACTGGACCGGGCCGCCGCCCTCTACCCGCTCGGCCGCGTCGGCACCCCCGAGGACATCGCGTCCGCCGTCGCCTTCCTCGCCTCCGCCGACGCGGCCTGGATCACCGGGACGACGCTGCGCGTGGACGGCGGGATCCTCGCGGTGAACACGGGCTTCCGGCAGGCGATGGAGCAGCCGTAAATCCGTGGTGGCGCACCGCCGGTGGGCCTACCCTGCGCGGATGATCGACTACGGACACACCGACAGGACCGGCCGCCCCGTCACCCTCCACGCAGTGGACGCGGACAACTGGCGGGCGGTCGCCGACTGCGCTCCCCGCGACGACCAGCGCGACTGGGTCCCGGCCCTGGCCGCCCGCTACCTGCTGCTGAGCAGCTGTGAGGACACCTGGACCTCGCTGGCCGTCCGCGCGGGCGACGAGGTGGCCGGGCACATCATGTGGGCCCGGGACGAGGACGGTTCGTACTGGATCGGCGGCATGCTGATCGACGCCGCCCACCAGGGCACGGGCATCGGCCGCGCCGCCGTACGGATCCTGGCGGCCTGGCTCTCCGCCCGCGAGGACCGCACCGCCGTACGTCTCTCGTACGCCCCGGCCAACGAGGCCGCCGCACACCTGTACGGCTCGCTGGGCTTCCGCCCGACGGGGGTGGAGGAGGACGGGGAGGTGGTGGCGGAGCTGCTTACCTGATCGCAGCGCTCGTGGCAGTGGCAGTGGCCGTGGCGGTTGTGGTTCTGGAGGGTCACTCGCCCGACCGGGGGAGGCAGGTCGTCCTGGCTGTTGATGTCGTGCCGCCAGGGGCGATGCGAGGGTCATTGCGTGATGGGTGCGACGGAGACGACAGAGACGACGAAGGCGCGTGGGCGCGCATGGTTGCGGCGGTGGCCGTACTGGGTGGGCCGGGCCGCCATGCTCTGGGCAGTGGCGTACGCCGGCTTCGGCCTGGCATGCGCGCTGACCGGGACGCCGCTGCTCTACCTGGGCGGGGTGCCGGGGCCCTCCGCTCTGGGCTGGGTGGCCGTTGCGGTGGGGTCGCTTGCTGCGGTGACCTGTTACGTGGTGGGGCGGTCGGGGCTGCGGCCGGCGTCGCGGGTGGCGCTGTGGGCACTCTGCCTGCTGGCCGGGATCGCCGCGTTCGGGCTGCTGATGGACATCGTCACCCTGGCGTTCGGCCAGGGGGTGGACAGCGGGGTGGCCGCTGCGAACCACGCGCTGGCGGCGGCCGGGGCCGTGCTGCTCGCGGCCACTGCCCGATCCGTCCGCCGCCCGTCCGGAGCAGCCGTCGTGCGTCCCCCTTCCGCCGCCTCCCGGCCGGTCCAACTCGCCGCCTGCGCCGGAACGGCTGCCTTTCTCCCCTACGCGGCGATGAAGCAGATCTGGGCTTCCGGCGGCACCTTCGCCGGGATAACCGGCGAGGAAATGCTGGCGATCTCCCAGCGCAACGGTGCGTCGGGGCTCTGGCTCACCCTGGAGTCCTGGGGCCTGGACGGCACCGTGCTGCTGGCCGCGCTCGGCGTCTTCCTGCTGTGGGGGCTGGTCCGCCCGTGGGGCCAGGTCTTCCCGCGCTGGACGTGGTGGCTGAGCGGCCGGCGCGTCCCGCGCTGGCTCCCCATGGCCCCGGCCTTGATCGGCGCCGCCACTTTGGCTCCGTACGGGGTGCTCGGGTCCGGTTACGTGGCCCTGGCCACGGCCGGCGTGGTGACGATGCCGCGAGGCGACTTCGGCTCCCCGGGCGATGCCCTGCCGGTCGCCTGGATCGGCTTGGGCGCGTTCGCCGTGTACGGGGTCGCGCTGGCCGTCGCTGCCCGCTCGTACTGGATGCGGACCCGGCCCGTCCGCCCGGAGCGAGAAGGGTTCGCTTGAGCCCGCACGGGACGAGACGGTCGCGGACGGCGGTCGCCAGCCGTCCAGTCCAGTCTGTTTCCCATGCGCCTGACCGCGCTTCTGCGCGCCCTGCCGCTCGGGGAACCAGGCCACGATCATGAGTCGACCGGGCAACCGACGGCAGACGGCGCACGGCAGACGGTGCACGGCAGACGGCGTACGGCAGACGCACGCTCGCTGTCTCCGCACCCCCGCCGCCGGTATCCGCCCCGGAATCGTCGCGCTACCAGAAAGGCTTCCATGGCCCTCCGCTCGCGCCTGGCTCACCCAGTGATCATCCTCGCCGCAGCCTTCTTCGTCGCCCTGGCGCTCGTCCCCTTCACCGCCACGACCGCGAGGGCAGCGACACCGGTCTGCCTCCAGGGCAGGTTCTCCTACGCGTACCAGTCCGCCGAGGCCGGAACGAGCAAGCCCACCTTCACCAAGTACCTCCGCGCCGCCAACGCCGAACTATGGGGAGCTGAGAAGAGCGGCGACACCCCGCGCTGGCTCGGCGTCTCCCAGCTCACCTCGGACGACGGCACCTACAACCTCTGCTACACCCCCACCACGACCGTCACGATGAACAAGGTATGGGTGAAGGTCTGGTCGGAGAGCCGCCGACTGTGGCGGGTCATCGACTCGGCCAACAACGCCTACTTCACCCAGGAATCGCAGACCCTGACCGACGTCGGCGGCGGCACCCACTCCCTTCCCACCGTCATGGCCACGGGGATCGCAGGCCAGGGCTGGCACGCCCTCGACACCGTCTACGACCTGTGGCGCAAGCGCGAGAACACAGTGAGCGACTGCTGGACCGCCGGTGAGCCCGACAACAACGCCTGCACCCGGCTGGAGATCTATGTCGGGGACGGAGACACCTCCGCCGGGTACAGCCATTGGTCCAACACCGTCTACCTGGACGGCGAGGCCGCCGACTCCGAGCACACCATCCTCCACGAGGCAGGCCACTTCCTCCTGCACCGCCTCTACGACGGCATGTGGCCGAACGTGGACAACTGCACCCCCCACTACATCCCCACGGTCAGCTCCGAGACCTGCGCCTGGACCGAGGGCTTCGCGGACGCCACCGCTGCCTATGTGCTCAACGACTACGACTACGTCCACCCCAACGGCGAGCGCGTCCCCATCCAGTACGGACCTGGGTGGCAAGTCGGTGACCAGGTCCAGGGAAACGCCGCCGGATCGCTCCTGCGCCTCTGGCGCCAGGTCGAGAACGGCTGGGGACCGACCCTCGACGCCGTCGCCGCGCAGAAGCCGACCACCTTCTCGCAGTACTTCAACACCACCCGCCCGAACGCGGGCCTGTCCACCACCGGCGTGGCGCTCCTGCTCGTCTCAAGGAGCGCCATCGACTATGGTCCCAGCCCTGTCGGCGACGGCAAGGCCCACGGACTCAGCAACGGCGGCCGGTGGGGCCTGGAGCGCGCCGGCGGCTGCGCCGCCACGGCCCCGGCGAACGTCCGCATCAGCAAGTACGCCCCGGCGTACGACTCGTCACACTGGAAGGTCGACGCCCATGCGGACGGCACCGTACGGGTCTCCGACAACTGTGCCCAGTCCCTGACCCTCACCGCCCCGACCGCCGAGGGCGGCGCGGTGACCGCCAAACCCTTCAATCCGGCGGACGCCTACCAGAAGTGGACCGTCACCCGGAAGAACGGCACCTTCCGGTTCACCAACCCCCAGACCGGTCTGGTCCTCGCCACCACCGGCATCGACCAGGACTCCCCGGCCGTCGCCCAGACACCGGGCAGCGCGAACGTCCAGGGCTGGATTCGCCCCTTCTGACCGACACAGCTCCTGCCCTGCCCTCCGTCCAACTGGTCGGTTCAGGGAGTGTCATGAGTCCAGCTGCGGGTTCTGTGGTCACGACGCCCCGACGCACGGATCGGATTCAGCGCCAAGTCCCAGAACCCCGCCCCGCACGCCCATCAGGCTGCGGTCCGAACGCCCTCGGTTCGGTGCTCGTGCTGCTCGCGGTAGGTGCGGAAGGTGCGGTCCTCGCGGCAGTCGCGGCAGTGGCCGGGGGTGGGGGAGCGGAAGGCCCGGTCGCAGTCGTCGCAGGTCTGGAAGGGCGTGACGGTGATGCGGGGGCGGGCGAGTGCGTCGAGTGCGGCGCGGTCGTGGGTGCCTGGGGGTGGTGGCGGGAGCAGTTCGGTGAGCCGGTATTTGAGGAAACTGGCGGGGTGGTTGAGGGGGGCGGGCAGGTCGTCGGTGAGGGCTCGGCGGATGGCGTCGGGGCGGGCCGCGCGTTCGAGCCAGGCGGCGACTCCGGGAACCAGTCGGTGGACGTCGTCCTCGGAGAGGGTGAACTGGGGTGCGTGGCAGTGCAGGTCGCTGAGGAACGTGGTGGCTGCGCGGTCGAGTTCCGGGGTGAGTTCGCTGGGCCGGGGGAGGGGCTTGCGCGGTGGCTTGGGTGCGGTCGGGGGCGGCACGAGCGGTAGGGGTGCGAAGGGTGGGGCCGGAGGGAGCGGGGGCGGTTCGGGGAGGGCTGCGGGCGTTTCCGGTGCGGACGGCTCGGGCTGTTCGGACGTCGGGCCCGATGCTTGTGCCTGTGTCGGTACCTGGGCTTGGGGCGGTGCAGGTGCAGGTGCTGGTGCTGGTGCCGCGCTGCGGGGGTGCGGCAGGGCGCTGGGCTGGTTGCAGAAGACCGTGCGGGTGATGATCCGGCCGTTGGGCAGCCGGTCGCGGACGCGTTGGAGGTAGCCGAACGTCTCCAGTTCGCGCAGGGCGGCCGCGACGCGCTTCTCGCCTTCCCGGCAGCGGGCGGCGAGGGCTTTGATGCCGACCGCCGCACCCTGGGGCAGGGACTGGATGCGTACGGCGATGCCGACGGCGGTGCAGCTGAGGTCGGGGTGCTGGGCGAGGTGGTTGCCGACGACGGTGAAGCGGGTGGTGTGCGGGATCTCGATGTGGATCACGCCTCGGGCCGGGAGGGGCCCGGGAATCTCTGCGAGGGCGCGGGTGAGCGCAGTATTCTGCTGGGTATCCATCGGGAAGGTGCTTTCTTCCTTGGTGGTCAGGCCCTCGGTTGGGATTGCAGTCCCGGTCGGGGGCCGACGTATGTCCGGTGTGGTCTGTTCGGTGTGGTCTGGCGTGAGCATATGCCGGGCAACCGGGCCAAAAGCGAGCTGAGTTGGCAAACCTCACCCATGTGGGTGACGGCGCACGCGAGCGCCCCCCGGGGTGCGTCAGGTGGCTGCCGGGGGTGGGGTTGGGTGGGGTTATTTCTCTTGTTTCTTTAGTAGTTGATGTCGCGCTTCACCGGGTCGCGGTCGGGAACGACCCGGTCGGCGGTGTACTGGGTCGTACCGGGTCGCACCAGCTCACGACCCGGCGGGAGCCGTCACCGTACGAGGTCGATCTCCGCCCATACCGTCTTGCGGGGAACGGGCCCCGGAACGATGCCCCAGTGGTCCGCCAGCGCCTCGACGATGAGCAGGCCCCGCCCGGTCTCCGCCTCGTCCTCGGGTGGTTTGACGGTCCCCGGGCCCGCCGGAACGCTGTCGCCGCGCGTGTCGGTCACCTCGATCCGCAGCGTCCCTCCGTTGACGGCCAGGCTGAGTTGGAAGTCCCGGCCCTTCACGCGGCCGTGCACACTCGCGTTCGCCGCCAGCTCGGCCACGATGTGTGCCGCCGCCTCCGCCTCCGACGGGAGTCCCCACGCCCCGAGATGGGCTGCGGTGAGCAGTCGGGCGAGCCGGGCGCCCCGGCGGGTGGGTGAGAGCAGCACGGTGAACGCCCGTTCGGCAGGCGTGTGTTGGGTGCGGACGATTTCTTGGTTCATGTCACCAAGCGTGGCCGCGCCTGCGTACCGTGCCCAGTGACGGAGTCCTTGCGTACGGTCACTGTCCTGGGCTTGTCCGGTGTTGTCCTGGCTGTCCTCGGTGACGTGCGGGGAAGAGGCGCGGTTGAGGGAAGAACGGCACGCACGTCGGAAGTGGGGCTCGCATGAGCGTGGTTGGCGACGGTACGGGGCACGGGGACAGCGGGGTGGACGAGCCAGGCTGGGAGGTCGACCCGGACGACGAGTCGGGGGTGGCGGTGGTGGCCGCCGTGGGCCGCCAGATCAAGGCGTGGCGCGAGGCGGCGGGCATGCGGGCGTGCGAGCTCGGGGCTGCGATGGGGTACGGGGAGGACCTTGTCTACAAGGTCGAGGGCGGCCGGCGTATCCCTCGCCCGGAGTTCATGGACGGCGTGGACGTGGCGGTGGGGGCGGGCGGCAAGCTCGCGGCGATGAAGTCCGACCTGGCAGAAGTGCGGTACCCGAAGAAGATCCGGGAGCTGGCCAAGTTGGAGGCCGCAGCGGTGGAGCTCTCGGCCTACGGCAGCCACAACATCCATGGTCTCTTGCAGACAGAGGAGTACGCGCGGGCGTTGTTCGGGATGCGCAGGCCCGCGTTCTCTCAGGACGAGGTGGAGAGGCTGGTGGCCGCTCGCGTGGCCCGGCAGTCCATCTTCGGCCGCTCGCCCACCCCGGAGCTCAGCTTTGTCCAGGAAGAGGTGACCTTGAGGCGTCATCTCGGGGGCAAAATGGTGTGGCGTCGACAGCTCGAACATCTCCTGGAAGTAGGGCAGCTGCGTCATGTCGAGATTCAGGTGATGCCGACCAGCCGTGACGAACACGCTGGAATGGGCGGCGAGATGCAGGTGCTGAAGTTCAGGGACGGCTCGGCGGTGGGACGCTCTCAGGGAGACTTCGGCAGCAGGCCGGTCTCCGACCCGAAGCAGCTCCGGATCATCGAGCTACAGTGTGGCATCACCCGGGCTCAGGCTCTCGACCCGAAGGAGTCACGGGCCTTCATCGAGCAAGTACTTGGAGAGACATGATCACCGAGACCTCTGCCGGGGACGTTTCCGAGCTGGAGTGGGTCAAGAGCAGCTACAGCGACAGCAGCAACAGCAACGAGTGCGTCGAGGTCGCGACCGCCCAGCACGCCGTCCACGTACGCGACTCCAAGAATGTCCAGGGCCCCCGTCTTGCCGTCACGCCCACCGCGTGGTCCTGCTTCGTCCCGTACGCCGCAGGGCGCTGATCTCCCGCCCCGCCACTATGATGCGGGCAACGCGTCGCCATGCGCGCTGGTGTGCCGGGAAGTCTGGTCGGCGTCGGAGGGGCAGCCGTCCCTCTGTCCGCCGAGACTTCGAAGGGTTGTCCGTCGTGGACGAAAGCCTGCGCCAGCGAGCGAGACGCCCCGGTTCACCGGATTTCAGGAGACCTCGGTCCTGCGGCCGCCGGTGAAGCCGCCCCAGAGCGGGCGGCAGGCCGCGGCACCCGCGCCGAGTGGATCCGGTGCTTCCCCGTCGGCCTGTGCGCAGACCTGCCCCGGATTCGAAGCCCTGCTGGACTCGGTCGCCGCGACGGGCAGGGGGCCCGCCGGGGACGAGTTGGAAAAGCTCCGGTCCTTCGGGGAGGAGGCCGCGGTCAACGGCACCACCCTGCGGGGCCTGGTCGTGCACCACCTGTCCCGGACCCGGGCTGCCTGGCCCACCGGGACCACGGGTTCCGACCGTGTGCTCGCCGCCGTACAACTGGCCGTCGAAGCGCTCTGCGAGGGCTACGAACGCGCCCAGCAGCTCGCCGTCCGGCAGCAGGAGGCGGTACGGCGGGAGTTCATCGACGACCTTCTGTACGGGCGCGGCGAACCGGGGCACCTGGCCGAACGCGCCGAGCGGCTCGGGCTGCGGTTCTCCCACGCCCATGCCGTCGCCGTCGCCGAAGGGCCCGCCCCGTACGCCGAGGGCGACCCCGTGCCCCGTCTCGTGGAGCGGGCCGTGACCGGCCGCTTCGGGGAGCGCAGCATCCTCCTCACCACCAAGGACGGCCGGCTGATCTGCATCGCCCCCGGGGACCAGCGCGAGGTCCTCATGTACTTCGCCAAACAGGCCCATGCCGCGACCGACGGCGGACGGGCCGCGATCGGGCGGCCGCACCCCGGTGCCGGGGGCGTCGTCCACTCGTACGAGGAAGCCCTCCGGGCCCTGGACCTGGCGGGCCGTCTCGATCTGGAGGACCCGGTGCTGCACGCCGCGGATCTTCTCGTCTACCCGGTGCTGACCCGGGACCGGCAGGCCATGGCGGACCTCGTCCGGACCACGCTGGGGCCGCTCCTCAAGGCCCGCGGTGGCCCGGAACCGCATCTGGAGACACTCACGGCCTACTTCGACTCCGGATGTGTCACCACCCAGGCCGCCCGACACCTCTCCCTGAGCGTCCGCGCACTCACGTATCGCCTCGAACGCATCCACCAGCTCACCGGGTCCGACCCCGCTGACCCCCGGCACCGCTACGCCCTGCAGACCGCCGTCATCGGGGCCCGGATCCTCGGCTGGCCCGCGAACAAGTCGTAGACGCGAACAGGACGCGGAGCTGTGCCGACGACGACAAGGGACGACAAGGACGGTCACGTGACCTCGGTCTACAAGAACGAGAAGGCGCGGCGGGAGGTGCGGTCCTGGTGTGTGAACCGGATCGCCGACTGGGACTTCGCCCATGTCCGCAGTGAGGTGGTGACGTCGGCGGGGGCCACCGGCGTCGTGACCGCGGGCCCGGAGCCGCGCGGCGGGGAGCCGGACGTCGTGCTGCTGCCGGGGACGAACATGAACGCCGCCCTGTGCCTGCCCCTGGTGGAGGCGATGGCCCGGGAACGACGCGTGACCATCCTGGACCTGCCCGGTCAGCCGGGGCTCAGCGCGGGCGGCCGCCCACGTGCCCGGCGCATGTCCTGGTACGGGAACTGGCTGAGCGAGGCACTGGCACAATCCGTTCCGGGGCCGGCCGTGCTGGTGGGCCATTCCCTGGGGGGCGCGGTCGCGCTTGCCTGCGATGCGCCCCGGATCGTCGGCCGGGTACTGCTCTCCGGCGCGGGCATCACGCGCCTGCGGATTCCCGTCCCGCTCATGGCCGCCACCGTTCCCTGGCTCCTGCGGCCCTCGGTCGCCCGGTCGACGGCGTTGCTGCGCCACATGGCCGCTCCGGGGCGAGGAGAGCTGCCCGGCGGCCTGGGCGTGTGGATGGATCTGGTCGCACGCTGCTGCCGGACCAGTCTCGCTCCGGCCCCTCTGCCGTCAGATCTGCTCGAACGACGGCGCTCCGTACCGACGTTGGTCGCCACGGGGCGGTTCGATCCCTTCCTGCCCCCGCACACGTTGGGGCCTGCCGCGCGGCGTCGGCTCGGGGCGGAGTTCCGGGTGATCGAGGGGGCGGGGCACCTTCTGCTGGACGAGGCGCCGGTCGAGGTCTGCGCCGTGGTGGAGGAGTTCTGCGCGGCTCTGGGGGACTGACATGCCACGCCGGTTCGCGTACCTGGGGCCGGGGGGCCTGCGGGACCAGCGGACCCGGATCCCCGGACCCCCGCGTTCCCACCGGCCGCTCGAACGCCGCTCCGCCCCACAGATAGGTGTCCGATAAATGTATCCCGGGATCCGTATAACGATGAAGTCACCCGCCCAGCATCTTCACTTCCATTATCCGAAAATGTGATCCAGGTCACTAAGGGATCGGTAAACACCGTGGTACAAATGCCCAACTTCGCAGGCGGAAGAGCCGTCACAGCGGAGTGCCGGGACTGATCCGGCAGCAGGTCAGAGGGATCATCGTCGTCGTTCGCCCCATGCGGCACGCCTGGTCGCCATCCGGACAACGTCGTTCGCTCATCCCCCCCATCGCACACCGACCGGCGAAGGCACCCCCAAGTCCGCCGTTCCCGCGTTATCGAGGTAGCCAACGTGACACTCGACTCCATCACCGAGAACATCGATGAATCCGTCAGCGGGTTCTTCGAGCCCATAGCCGAATGGCTGGGCGGGATCGTCTTCTACTCCGTCACCGTCGCCGGGGCGGAGGTGCCGCTCATCGTCACCTGGCTGGTGGTGGCGGGCCTCGTCTTCACCGGCTGGTTCGGATTCGTCCAGGTGCGCAAGTTCCGTCTCGCCGTGGACGTGGTGCGCGGCAAGTACGACGACAAGGACTCGGCGGGCGAGGTCAACCACTTCCAGGCGCTCACCGCCGCCGTCTCCGGCACGGTCGGCCTCGGGAACATCGCCGGTGTGGCCGTCGCCGTCTCCATCGGCGGCGCCGGAGCCACGTTCTGGATGATCCTCTGCGGTCTCCTCGGCATGGCCACCAAGTTCGTCGAGGTCACCCTCGGCGTGAAGTACCGCGAGATCCACGCCGACGGCACCGTCTCCGGCGGCCCGATGCACTACCTGCCCAAGGGGCTGGCCGAGCGCTTCGGCAGGAACGGCAAGAACCTCGGCAAGGTCCTCGCCGTGCTCGCCTCGATCATGATCCTGTTCTTCGGGCTCTTCGGCGGCAACCTCTTCCAGGTCAACCAGTCCTACGCCCAGCTCGTCTCCGTCACCGGCGGCGAGAGCGGTGCGATGGGCTCCTCCGGCGGTGCGCTCTTCTTCGGCATCCTCGTCGCCGCGCTCGTCGGCATCGTGCTGCTCGGCGGCATCCGCTCCATCGCCCAGGTCACCAGCCGGCTCATCCCCGCGATGGCAGGCATCTACATCGCCGCGTGTCTCGTGGTCATCCTGGTCAACCTCACCGCCGTGCCCGCCGCGATCAGCACGATCATCGAGGGCGCGTTCAACCCCGAGGGCGTCGCGGGCGGTGTGCTCGGTGCGCTGATCATCGGGTTCAAGCGGGCCGCGTTCTCCAACGAGGCCGGTCTCGGCTCCGCGCCGATCGCCCACTCCGCGGTCAAGACCAAGCACCCTGCTAGTGAGGGCCTCGTCGCCCTGCTGGAGCCGTTCATCGACACGGTCGTCGTCTGCACCATGACCGCGCTGACCATCGTCATCGCCAACCCCGCCAGCTGGGGCGAGGCCCGCGACGGTGAGTCCATCGGCGGCGTGACGATCACCTCGGACGCTTTCGAGACCGTGCTGCCCTGGTTCCCGTACGTCCTGACCGTCGCGGTGATTCTCTTCGCGTTCTCCACGGTCCTCACCTGGGGCTACTACGGCCTCAAGGCCTGGACGTACCTCTTCGGCCGCAGCCGCACCAGCGAGACCGTCTACAAGGTCCTCTACACCCTGTTCGCCGTCTCGGGGTCCCTGCTCACCCTGCAGACCCTCATCGACCTGGCCGACGCGGTGCTCTTCACCCTCGCCGTCATCAACATCATCGGCCTCTACCTCCTCGCGCCGGTCGTCAAGCGCGAGCTCAACTCCTTCCTCGAACACGTCCGGGCCCGGAAGGCCGGCGAAGTCGGCGAAGCCGACGCGGTCGGTGCAGCCGTCGGATCCGGCGGGGACAAGGACGAGGACGACGAGCCGGAGAAGGCGAGCGTCTGAGCCCGACCCTCCGCTGATGCCTCTCGCCCCTGCCTGTCCGGAGGGGCGGGGGGCATCACGTCGTATGCGGGCAGGGCGTCACGGCGTGCGCGGGAGGAGTCCGGCGCGGCGGCGGTAGTACGCGCGAGTACGCGTACGCCGGGATCGCCGGCCCGCCAGAACCATCAGCACGCGACGCGATCGAGCGGCGTGCCCGAGGCGCGCCCTCGACGCCGTCGACCGTGCTGTACCCGGCGACGGCGAGCCCGGTACTCAGGGCGGCCACGACAGCAGGCAGGCGCGGGCGCTGAGGACCCTGCGGGCGCCTGCCGGAGCCCGGATGCCCCACGGCGTGGCCCGGCGCTGGACCTGGCGGGGCGGGGACCGGGCGGGGGCCAGGCCCGCCGCACCTCACGTCAGCCCCCCGGGCCTCAGCCGCCCGCGCGCAGCACCTCTGCCACGACCGGGCCCGCCGCGTCGCCGCCGTGGCCGCCGGACTGGACGACCGCCGCCGCGGCGAGGTCGTTGCTGAAGCCGGTGAACCAGCTGTTGGAGGTCTGCCCGTCGACCTCGGCCGAACCGGTCTTGGCGCCCTTGTCGCCGCCGACGCCTGCCATGGACTTGGTGCCGGTGCCGGTGGGGCTGGTCGCGGTGTAACGCATCATCTGCCGCAGCTGCTCCGCCACACCGGCCGGCAGCGGGCGAGCTGTGGCGAACGGACGGTTGTCCAGCTCACGGGCGACCAGGTACGGCTGCTTGAAGGAGCCGTTCTTCACCGTGGCGGTCACGGACGCCATGTTCAGGGGGCTCATCAGCACCTTGCCCTGCCCGATGTACGAGGCCGCGGTCTCGGCCCCCGAGGACTCCGGGACGCTGCCGTCGAAGGAGGCCACGCCCGTCTGCCAGTTGTCCTGGCCAAGGCCGAAATAGTCCCTGGCCTCCTGGCCCAGAGCCGATCCGGCCCGGTCGCCGAGCGGTTTGACCGGCTTGATGAAGGTGCTGTTGCAGGACTGCGCGAACGCTTCTCGCAGCGTGGCGTCAGCAATGGAGAAGTCATCGAGGTTGTGGAAGGTCACCCCTTCCCACGACACCGTGGACGGACACTCCACTTTCGCGCCCATGCTTCCGAGACCATGTTGGATGATCATCGCGGCAGTCACGATCTTCATCGTGGAACCAGGGGCCAACTGGCCGGTCATCGCGGCGTTGTAGCCGTCGGCACGGTTGTTGGCGATGGCCCGGATCGCCCCGGTGGACGGCTTCACCGCGACCACCGAGGACTCGTCGAACTTCTTCACCGCCCGCTCCGCCGCCGCCTGCGCACCCGCGTCCAGCGTCGTCCGCACCTTGCCGGGCCTGCCCTTGGCCAGGGTCAGCAGATTGACGTCCGGCAGGGCCTCGTCGGCCGGCTCGATCCACGTCTCGACGCCGGGCGAACCGCCCGCGCTCGCCCCGTACTTCTCGCGCAGCGTGTCCAGGATCGTCCCGAGCGAGGGGTACTTCTCCTTGGTCAGCACCGCCCCGTTGCGGTCGACGGCCTCGATCGCCGGCGTCGAGGCCTCGCCCGTCCTCAGCGTCGCGCCCTCCGTCAGCTGCGGGTGCACGACCGTGGGGTCCCAGTCGACCAGGGCCTTGCCCGTCGTCAGGCCGCGCACCACGGTCAGCTCCGAGGCGTACGACAGGGGCTTCGACTTGCCCTCGTACGCGACGGTGGCCTTGACCGTGTAGGGCACCTTCGTGCCGACGGCCGCGCCCGGGGTGATCTTCACCTTGCCGATACGGGCGTCCTCGCCGTACGAGGCGAGCACCGGCTCCGCGCCCGCCTCGTTGTTGGTGAGGACGGCCGCGGCCGAGGCGTCCCCCGCCGCCCACGCGTCGAAGAAGCCCTTCGACGTCTCCGCTGTCTCCTCCGCGCTCGGCGGCCCGGTCTTCACCTCCGACGACTCGGACGCGCTCCGCGTACCGCCGTCCTCGCCGACCGTGTCCCCGAGCATGCTGTACGCCCCGTAGCCGATCCCGCCGGCCACCAGGACGAACGCTCCGCCGATCACGGCGACCTTCGCTCCACTGCGCATCCTGTAGTCCCCCTCCCCAGGAGAGCCCCCTGAACACGTTCAAGGAGCAACTGTGAGGAACCCTAAAGGGTTGCGGCAGGCGGTGAGAACGTTGTTACCGGACCGGAATGCTTGGCTGGAAAGCGCTCTCCGCCGTGTGATGGGGGACCGGCGTGGGCAGACTGGCGGGGAATGCACGGGGGAGCGAGCGTCGGGGGGCGTGCGGCATGGGCAGCGGCATGGGCATACGAGGGTGCGCGGCGGTGGGCCGGTGACGGCGTATCACATCAAGCATCTGCCGCCCGAGATCCTGCCCGACGGCGGTTCCGTCACCTGGTCCGTGACCGGAAGCGGTGAGGTCTCCCGGCTGTCCGGCGGCGTCGCCACCTGGCCCGTGGCCGAGGCCGAGCGGTGGCGGAGGGCGGCGGTCCCGGCCGTGCTCGCCCCGGCCGTGGGCGGCTGGATCCTGGCCGTCCTGGTGGCGACGGCCTACGTCCTGCTGTCCGGGCTCCCGTCCGGGGCCGCGTCCGTCGCCCGGGGCGGCGGGAGCGGGGACGGGACGGACTGGCTGAGGTATCCGGGCGTGGTCCTGCTGACCGCCCTGCCGCTCTGGTACCGGTACGTTCCGGTCGCGGCCGTTCCGGCGGCGCTGTACGTCGCTGTGGAGGCCGGCCTGTCGCTGGCCCGGCCCGGCGACTCCGACCGCCTGACGGGATCCGGCCACCTGGTCGTCCTCGCCGCCTGCGCCATGGCGCTCACGGGAAGCTGCCTGCGACTGCGGGCCCGCCGCCGGCAGCGGGCGCTGGCCCTCGAAGCGGCCGGGAGACGCCGCTTCCCGCTGCCCGACCGCGTCCCGGAATCGGACGGCCACCGCGGCCACGAGCAGGTGTACCTCGGGCTGGCGCTCTGCCTGACAGCCCTCGGCATCCTGACCGACGGCCTGATCGAAGACCTGACCTCCTCCGGCGTCGCGTACGACGCCGTCGGACAGCAGCGCATCGCCCTGGTGCTCCTCGTCGCCGGTACGGCCTTCGGCGGCCGGGGTCAGCTCGCCTACCGGGCGGCGCGACGGCTGTACGAGGAGGAGCAGCCTGCCCTGATCGTGGGTGTGCGCGCCGGGGCGGACGGACGCCACTGGGTGTGCGCGGACGCCCGCACCCGCACAGCGCCGCCGCTGCTCGCGTACATCCCCCGCAAGCGCGACACCCGCGCCAGGACACGGCTGCTGGGCAGCGGCTCGGCGTACGGGGTGGGGAACGGGCACCACGACATCGATCCGAAGCACGAGCCGTTCGAAGCGGTGCTGTACGGCACCCTCGCGGAGGGCGACGAGGTCGTCCTCGCCTACGCCTGCGCCGAATACCACCGTTACCAGGAGCTGGGGCGGATGTACGCGACCGTGACCACCGCCCCGCTCCGCCCGGACCGCCGCCACGGGCTGGGCCCCTGGGAACCGGCGGACGGCCCCGCCCGGCAGCAGGAGCGGCTGCGCGAGGGCCGGGAGCGGGCGGAGCGCTACCGGCGGGCGCAGCGCGAGGCGGAGGAGCGCCGCAGGAACCCACCGCGCCGCTCGTCGAGCGGGTCGAGCGGGTCGAGCGGGAAAGACTCCGGCAACCGGCACAGCGGGGGCGGCTGCGGCTCCAGTTGCGGATCGAGCTGCGGCGGCGGCTGCGGGGGCGACTGAGTCCGGGCCGCCGGTACCGCCGACAGCTCTCGGCGGCACCGGCGGCCCGACCTCGACAGCTCCTCGCGCCGGGGCCGCCCCCGCCGTGCCGGGTACCGCGCTACTGCGCCCAGTCGAAGGCGCCCGACTCCAGGTCGATCTGTGCGTTGCCGCCGCCGAGGTTGAGCCCGCCGACGCCGTCCTCCAGCTCGAACACGTACGGGGTCAGCTCCGCCGGCAGCCCCTGGCAGGGCATCACCGTGCCGCCCAGGTGCGAGATCCCTTCCACGGACGACCAGAACGCTGTGAGCTTCTCGTCGTCCGAGGACCAGGCGCCCGTATAGCCGCCCTCGCCGCCCTCCGACGGGGCGATGCCGGTGTTCGGGTCTCCGGTGCGCTCGCCGATCCACACGGTGGTCTCGGGGGCGCTGTCGTCCCAGGCGTTCTGGCCACGGCTGTACCGGTCACCGAGCCCGGCCGGGCGGATGTCGGCCGGGGGACCGATGCGCGGCGCGGCGAACTCCTCGGCGATGAGCCATATCAGCGCGTGCGCCCCGCCGATCAGGTCCTCCAGGTCCCGCTGCTGCGGATGGCGTGCCGCCGCCGTCGCGGCCACCGCCGCGAGGAACGGATCGGCGGCCTGCTCCGCGGTGGGCGCGGTGCCCGCCAGCAGCTCGGCGACGCCCTCGATGTCGTCGGCGACATGGTCGTCGGCGTGGAAGAAGGAGATCGCCACCAGGTCCGCGCCCTCGCGCCGGTAGTCCTCGGGCAGTTCGAGCGTGATGGCATGGATCATCGGCAGGCCGGTGACCGGACTCCGTGGCCACGAGGCCGTCCCGATGCCGGGCGCACGACCGCCGCACCACCCGGCGACGCGGGCATCGGGCAGATCGATCCCGATGGCCTTGCCGGGCCGGATCACCAGCTCGTCCGCGGATTCCCCGAACCCCAGGTCGTACGCCTTCACCGTGTATGCCTCCCGTTCACATGTGACGGCTCCCAACGTACGCGAGGGCACTGACAGGGCCTCCGTAGGTCATCACGCCCCTACACCCAGGTGTCCAGCCACATCCGGTCCCGCCACAGGTCCTCCGGGATCGACGTCCCCGTGTACAGCGGCCAGAAATAGATGAAGTTCCAGATGACCAGGAGCACCAGCACGCCCACCGCGATCACCCCCAGCGTGCGGCGGCGTTCGCCGGTGGGGTCCTGGGTGGTGAGGCCCAGTTCGGCCCGGGTGCCCGTGCCCGCCGCCGGGCCCACGATCGCGCCCAGCATCATCGTCACGGCCAGACAGAGGAACGGGACGAACACCACCGCGTAGAAGAGGAAGATCGTGCGTTCCTGGTAGAAGAACCAGGGCAGCCAGCCCGCCACCACACCGCAGGCGATCGCGCCCGCCCGCCAGTCGCGGCGGAAGAACCAGCGCCAGAGCACGTACGCGAGCGCGAAGCAGGCCAGCCACCACAGCAGCGGGGTGCCGATGGCGAGGACCTCGCCGGCGCACTTGCCGGTCGCCGACTCCTCGCAGCCGGCCTGCTCCTCGTAGAAGTACGACACCGGTCGGCCCAGCACGAGCCAGCTCCACGGGTTCGACTCGTAGGTGTGGCCCGAGGTCAGGCCGACGTGGAAGTCGTACACCTGGTTCTCGTAGTGCCACAGGCTGCGCAGCCAGTCCGGCAGCCAGTTCCAGGATGAGTCCTTGCCCTCGGTGGCCGCCCAGTTGCGGTAGTAGCCCTTGTCCGTGACGATCCAGCCGGTCCACGAGACGACGTACGTGACGATCGCGACCGGCACCGTGGAGAGGAAGGCGGGGATCAGATCCCGGCGCAGCACCGCCCGGTACGGGCGCACCGCGCCCGCCGTGCGCCGCGCACCGACGTCCCACAGAACCGTCATCAGGCCGAACGCGGCCAGGACGTAGAGGCCGTTCCACTTCGTGGCGAAGGCCAGGCCCAGCATCACGCCCGCCGCAAGACGCCACGGCCGCCACCCCAGGCGCAGGGTCTCCGCGACCCCGGCGTCCGGGCGCAGCACCCCCTCCCCGTCCACCGGCAGCGCGTCGGAGAGCCTGCGCCGGGAGCGGTCCCGGTCCACCACCAGGCAGCCGAACGCGGCCAGCACGAAGAACATGACGATCAGATCGAGCAGCGCGGTCCGGCTCATCACGAAGTGCAGCCCGTCCACCGCGAGCAGCAGGCCCGCCAGACAGCCCAGGAACGTCGAGCGGAACAGCCGCCGGCCGATCCGGCACAGCAGGAGGACGGAGACCGTGCCGAGCACCGCCACCATGAAGCGCCAGCCGAACGGCGTGAAACCGAACAGCTGCTCACCGAACCCGATGATCCACTTGCCGACCGGCGGGTGCACCACATAGCCCGGGTCGGTCGGGATCGGGACGGCGGAAGGGTCCTTGAGGATCAGCTTGTCGACGTCCTTGGGCCACGACCCCTCGTACCCCTGGTTGACCAGCGCCCACGCGTCCTTCGCGTAGTACGTCTCGTCGAATATCACCGCGTGCGGCTGGTCCAGCCTCCAGAAGCGCAGCAGCCCGGCGACCAGGGTCACCAGCAGCGGGCCGCCCCACCCGGACCACCGCACCAGCCGGTCGGCCACGTGCGGAGGGATCGCGAGCACCGACCACATCTGCCGTCCCGGCCGGTTGTACGGCGGGTCCAGCCGGTCGCGGAGCGAGGTCTCCGGGCGGGGGACATGGCCGAAGCGGCGCAGCCGCCGTTGCCAGGAGGTCGGCTGCTCGCCGAGCGGGTCCCCGGCGTCCTGGCCCCGCTGGGTCTCGGGTGCGGTACTCGTCACCGCGCCATCGTAGGGAACGCATCTGTGCGAAGGGCGCTGCCCGTGCTGCGAGGATGGCTCTTGTGACTGGAACGACTGGAACGCTCGTGCTCGCAGGGACCCCCATCGGTGACGTGGCGGACGCCCCGCCGCGCCTCGCCGCCGAACTGGAGCGGGCCGACGTCGTCGCCGCCGAGGACACCCGGCGGCTGCGCCGGCTCACCCAGGCGCTCGGTATTCACACCTCGGGGCGTGTCGTCTCCTACTTCGAGGGGAACGAGTCCGCCCGCACGCCGGAACTCGTGGAAGCCCTGACCGGCGGCGCCCGGGTGCTGCTGGTCACCGATGCCGGTATGCCGTCCGTCTCCGACCCCGGCTACCGGCTCGTCGCCGCCGCCGTGGAGAAGGACATCCGCGTCACCGCCGTCCCGGGGCCGTCCGCTGTGCTCACCGCGCTCGCGCTCTCCGGGCTGCCCGTGGACCGGTTCTGCTTCGAGGGGTTTCTGCCGCGCAAGGCCGGTGAACGGCTCTCCAAGCTCCGCGAGAACGCCGACGAGCGGCGCACCATGGTCTTCTTCGAGGCCCCGCACCGGCTCGACGACACCCTTGCCGCCATGGCCGAGGTCTTCGGGGCCGAGCGGCGCGCCGCCGTGTGCCGGGAGCTGACCAAGACGTACGAGGAGGTCAAGCGCGGTCCGCTCGGTGAGCTGGCGGTGTGGGCCGCCGAGGGGGTGCGGGGCGAGATCACCGTCGTCGTCGAAGGCGCCTCCGACTCCGGCGACGAAGGGCTGGACGCCGAGGAGCTTGTGCGGCGCGTGCGGGTGCGCGAGGAGGCGGGGGAGCGGCGCAAGGAGGCCATCGCCGCTGTCGCCGCCGCCGCCGGGCTGCCGAAGCGGGATGTGTTCGATGCGGTGGTGGCAGCCAAGAACGCGGAGAAGGACGCGGGGAAGAACGCGGGGAAGCACGTAGAGAAGGACTCGGGGAAGGACGTGTAGATGAAGGACGCGGCGAAGGCGCCTCCCCAGTCGTAGGACGACTTCTACGGCGTTTCCGTCAGCAGTCCGTACGCCGTCGCCACGAACGTGTCCGCCCGGTGCACCCGCCGCGTCGCCGTCGCCGCCACCGCCAGACCCGTGTCCGGGCGGAAGCCCAGGAACGCCTGCTGACCGAGCGTCGCTCCGGCGTGGAAGAGGACCGGACCGTACGGGGACGGGTGGTGGAACCACGTGAGCGTGTGGGTGTGCGCGTGCCGCAGGCCGCGCCGCAGCAGCGGGCGGCACACATCGGCGAGCGCGGTGCTCAGGGTCGGGTCCCGGGGTTCGGGCCCGCCCAGATGCGCCTCCAGGAACGTCAGCAGGTCCAGCGGGGTCGCCCGCACCGCGCCCGCCGCCGTGAAGCCCCCGGTGTCCAGCGCGGGCACCGGCGACCCGTCGCGGCGGTGGCCGACCGCGTCCGTGCCCTCCGGGCCGGGGCGCAGCCGGGTCGCGTCCAGGTGCAGCGGGGCCAGCACCTGCTGGTGCAGCAGGACCTCCCAGGGGGTCCCGGTGGCCGCGGCCAGGGTGTGGCCGAGGACCGAGACGGCGAAGTTCGAGTAGTGCCAGCGGGTCCCGGGCCGGTGGCGCGGGCGGGCCCGCAGGAACGCCCGGACCACCCGGTCGGCCGGGTAGCCGCCGTACGGGTCGGTGGACCAGCGGGGCACCGCCTGCGGGTAGAAGTCGGCGGGCAGGCCGGGCAGCCCCGAGGTGTGGGTGAGCAGATGGCGCAGCGTGATCCGGCGCACCGCCGGGTGCACCGGGAGGCCCGGGGCCAGCAGGTCCGCCGCCCGGTCCGCGTACCGCACCCGGCCCTGCGCCACCAGCCGGGCCAGCAGCAGCCCCGCGAACGGCTTCGACGCCGAGCCCAGCTCGTGACCCAGCCGTTCCCGCGCCACCGGGCCCGGCTCCGCGCCGCCGCCGGCGTGGACGGTGCGTACCCCGTTCCGGCTGACCGCGAGCACCAGGTCCGGCGCGTCGACGGCGCGGGCCGCCCCGGCGAGGAGGCGGGCGGTGGCCGAGGCGTCGGGGGCGGTCACCGGCGACGCGGTCACGTCCGTCATGCCGGGGCCGGCGTCGCGCCGAGGCCGGACAGGGCGCGGGACATCGCGAGCGCCGAGGCGAACGCGGCGACCAGCGTCGGGTGGTAGACGAGATCGAACACCGACTCCTCGTCCCCCTCCGGCATCCCGCCGACCACCGGCATCGCCCCGTCCGGCTGCTGGGCCTGCGCGAAGCCCTGCCAGGCCGCCGGGTCCAGCGTCGGTTCCGGCAGACACGCGTCGACCACCAGCAGCTCGCCCAGCAGATCCCAGCGCTTCAGGTCCAGCCAGTCGTCCAGCCAGACCGGCAGCCACAGCGCCAGATACCCGGCGATGTCGGCGGGCAGCCCGGCCGGTCTCTCGCCCCAGTCGGTGAGGTGGAACACCGTGTGCGTGATGTCGTAGCCGATATGGCCCTCGACCGTCCACGGCTCGGGCCGCCGCGCCAGCCAGGTGTGCGCCAGCGCCGCCGTCTCCGGAACGCTCGGCTCCACCCCGAACCGCCGCTCGATCGTGCTCAGCCCCAGCCGCCGCACCGGCAGCACCTCCAGCGCCGCCCAGCTCGCGAGACGGTGGTTGAGCCGGATCGCGGACTCCAGGTCCGGCTGCCGGTAACCCAGCTCCCGGAACGGTACGTAGACCTCCAGCGGCACCGGCGAGAGCGGTTCGCGCCGCTGGCCCTCCAGCAGCCGGGTCCCGGAGCCCAGCAGCTCGTGCCAGGCGTGGTCCAGGAGCTTGTGGGCCAGCGAGGACTGCTGCGAGCCGGCCACACCCTCGCGGAAGATGACCTTGCCGATCAGCGCCAGCTCGCCCAGCGGCTTGAAACGGTCCAGCATCCCCGCCTCCGGGGCTGGGTCGCTCTCCAGCCGGAACCCCTCCCGGTGTTCGTACAGCCAGCCCAGGGCCTTCGCCCCCACCTCGTGGATCTGCTGGATGCCGCTGCTGCTCATGCGGTGCGCCTTTCCCGGCCGGGCACGGCCCCGCCCGTCTGTCCCGGCGACCTCAGCGACCTCAGGGACAGGGCCGCGGCGAAGGCCGTCACGAGCGTGGAGTGGTAGCAGTCGATGAAGGGATACGGGTCCGGCGCGGGGTCCTGAACCGGTACGCCGGTCTCCGGGACGCAGCCGGTCGGATGCTGTACGCCGGCCAGCACCGGCCAGACCGCGTCCAGCAGCTCCGCGGGCGCCCGCCCCGGCAGCGACGCCGCCACCGCCAGGAGTTCGCCGGTCAGATCCCACTGGCCGCTCTCCAGACAGCCGTCGGCCCACGCGGGCAGCCAGGTCCGCAGATAGCCGTCGATCCTCTCCGGCACCCGGCCCGGCAGCCGGCCCCAGTCCGTGAGGTGGAAGACGGTGTGGGTCAGCGCGTAGCCGGAGGGGCCCTCGAACATCCACGGCTCCGACAGCCCGCCCAGCCAGGTCCGGGACAGGACCGCGCCGGCGTCGGTGTGGGTCACCGTCCCGACCCGCCGCTCGGAGTTGACCAGGCCCAGCTGCCGGTTGGCGTGCTGCTCGGTGTGGGCCCAGGCGCGGGTCGCGGTCAGCGGGCGGGCCAGGGCCTCGAAGCCCTCGTGGCGCAGCCCGTACCCGGCGAAGGCGGCGTAGATCTCGTACGGGTACGCGGCGTACGGCTCGGCGCGCAGCAGCTCCAGGAGCAGCCCGCCCGCCGCCACCTGCTCCCAGGCGTACGCGACGAGGTCCCCGGCCAGCTCGTGCTCCGGGGTGCCGGGGGCGGTGGTGCGGCGGATCGTGGAGCCGAGCTGGGCCAGTTCGCCGAGCGGTTTGAGCGTGGCGTTGACCTGGGTGTGGGGTTCCAGTACGTCGTCGGGGAGCGCGAAGCCCGCGCGGTGGGCGTCGGTCCAGGCGAGGGCGGAGCGCAGGACGCCGGGGAGGACGGCGAGCGCGGCGCCGGGGTCCTCGGAGGAGACCGTCCCGGTCCCGGACCCCGGGGCGGGCCGGTCCTGCGGGCGGTCCTGGGAGGGGCCCTGCGCCGCGGACGTCGTCGTCACCGTGCCCTCGCCCTGGCCATCAGCCGGGCGGCCCGGATGTGCAGGGTGACCCGTGGGTCGTGGCCGCCCATCAGCTCGACGAAGTCCAGGCCGCGTTCCAGGCCCAGCGTCGCCGGTTCGCCGCCGATGGCCGCGAGCCAGCGGCCCGCGCCCGCCGCCTGGAGCCAGTCGCGCCGCCGGACCGCGCGGACGAAGCCGCGCGACAGGTCGACCGCCCGGTTCGCCGCGGCCCGCTGCACGGCCGAGGGGGCGGCCGGGACGGCGAGCGGCGCGAGGACCGAGAGCTGGTGGGTGAAGGCCTGCCAGGGGGCGTCCTCCAGCCAGGCGCTGTCGGGCTCCGCGTACGCCAGGGGCGCGGCCGAGCCCGGTGGAGGCGGCGCCATCCGCTGGAGCGTGGAGATCATGTGCCAGTGGCTCCAGGCCGTGGCGGCCGGGGCGTCGGGCTTGGGCGGGAATTCCCGCACCGCCCGGTCGAGTACGGCGACATCACCCGGATGCGGATGACGTCCGTACAGAACACTGGGCAGCAGCAGATCGGCCCCGATGACCCGTGCCGCCGCGATTCCGGTCCGGTTCTCCTCGTCGATTCCCGCCGCGCCGCACACCGTGGCGAGGTGGTCCCCGCTCCGAAGAGCGAGGACCACCTCTGTTGCCAGGTCATGCACGGCACCCGCCAGGGGCGACGAAGCATGTGTCTGGTCCATGTGCCGGCGACTAGCCCTTCTTCGGGCGCGGGGTCGGAGGCGAGAGCAGCAGGGCGCCGCCGCCGGCGAGAAGCGCGAGGTAGGCGCACTCGCGGGAGTCGCGGTACAGACCCTCGGCCTCGCCCGGGGCGAGAGCCGCGTCGAGGTCGAGCTCGATGTCGGTGGCAGTGGTGTCCGTGGTGAACATGGGGTGTTCCCCGTCCTGTGGGAAATGAGGTGGACGTAACGAGTGAAAAGGAGGAAGGGAGGCGCCGCAAATCGGCGTGCGACATCCGGGGAAATCACGCATTCAATTGAATGGTGAATTCATGAGGTACCGGCAGGGTGAAAGCCCGGGAATTCAAGGGAAATGGAAGAGGCGTGCGGGGGTGGTGCGCGGGCGCGTTCACGATCGGCGCCGGGCGCGTTCGGGGGCGCTCGGTGCTCCGGCGGTCACGCGCTGTCCTGCCTTGGCCCTGTCCCGCGCCATGCGGCGGCAAAGAGCGGCAAAAGGAGGCCAAGAACGCATCAACAATGGCGCTGAGCTGGTGCGTCCATCCGGGTGGAGGTGTCCACTGGAAGGGACGGGCCACCTGTTCGAACCCCTCGTGCGGGCCGCCCGTCCCCGGAGTGCGTGACCGGCGGCCAGGAGGAGCAGGCATGAGCGAGATCGCAGCGACCACTGTCCATGAGGCGTATGCCTTCGCCTGCATGAAGTGCGGGTACGGCTGGGAGCAGTCCTACGAGATAGAGCACCACGTCGACGTCCACGGCCAGGAGTTCGTCGTCTACACGGCGGACGGTGAGCGCGTGCCGTCTCCGCTCTCCACGCCCACCTGCACGAACTGCGGCGGACACGTGGTGCGCATCATGCGGGCGGGGCGGGTCGCGGGCGTACAGGAGCTGCTGCGTAAGCAGCAGACGCCGCACGCCGCTGAGGCCGCCGCGAAGGACCGGACGGTGTCGACCGCCGCCGCCCCGGCCCGCCACTGGCGGCTGTCCGACCTGCTCCACCCCTTCCACCGCGGGTGACGCACCGGCGCGGGAGCCGCGTACGGTCGTGCGGGGCTCCCGTGCGGTCACGCGGGCTCTCGTGCGGTCGCGTGGGGCGCGGTCGTACGGTCGCGTGGGGCCCTTGCGCGGTCGTGCGGGGCCTCTCGTGCGGTCGCGCGGGGCCCTCGTAGAGTCGTCGGCATGAGCCGTACCGAAGCGCCGCCGCTGCCCGAGCCCCTGCGGGTTCCGGTCGCCGACTCCCACACCCACCTGGACATGCAGGACGCCACCGTCGAGGAGGCCCTCGCCCGCGCAGCCGCGGTGAACGTGACGGCCGTCGTCCAGGTGGGCTGCGACGTGGCCGGCTCCCGCTGGGCCGCCGACACCGCCGCCGCGCACGCCGCCGTCCACGCCTCGGTCGCCCTGCACCCCAACGAGGCCCCGCGCATCGTCCTCGGCGACCCGGACGGCACCGCGCGGCAGGGCGCGCGCGAGCCGGGCGGCAAGGCGGGGCTGGACGACGCGCTGGCGGAGATCGACGCGCTGGCCGCCCTCGGCCACGTGCGCGGGGTCGGCGAGACGGGCCTGGACTTCTTCCGCACCGGACCCGAGGGCGTCGCCGCCCAGGAGGAGTCCTTCCGGGCCCACATCGAGATCGCCAAGCGGCACGGCAAGGCCCTGGTCATCCACGACCGCGACGCGCACGCGGACGTGCTGCGGGTCCTGGCGGACGCGGGCGCACCCGAGCGGACCGTGTTCCACTGCTACTCCGGTGACGCCGACATGGCCCGGATCTGCGCGCGGGCCGGGTACTTCATGTCCTTCGCGGGCAACGTGACCTTCAAGAACGCCCAGCCGCTGCGGGACGCCCTGGCCGTCGCCCCCGCCGAGCTGGTCCTCGTCGAGACGGACGCGCCTTTCCTCACCCCCGCCCCGTACCGCGGACGGCCCAACGCGCCCTACCTCATTCCCGTCACCCTGCGCGCCATGGCCGAGGTCAAGGGCCTCGACGAGGACGTGCTGGCCGCCGCGATCTACGACAACACCGCACGGGCGTTCGACTTCTGATGCGCTCCTGATCTTTCCCCGACCCTTCCTGATCCTTCCCGACTCCTTCCGGCCCTTCCTGACCGCCGGCCGGACCTCATCGGGCACTCTGTGTAGCCGTGTCGCTTTGGACGGTGACCGGGGTTCCGCTATCGTCCCCGCGCACGACGGGGTCGCAGTGGGCTGATCTTCGGGAGCGACGTTGAGTATTTCGCAGGGCAGTCACCGGGCGGCGCGCGGCAGACGGCGTACGACGCCGGCGCCGCCTCCCGCCCAGGTGCCGGTGGCTTTTCCCGGCGCGTTCCACGAGCAGCTGACCGTGGCCGACGGGTTCTCCGCGGAAGGCCCGGCCGGCCACGCCCCGACGGTGGTCGACACCCCGCTCGCCGGGCCGCCGCCCGCGGTGCCCCGGCAGGGCCCCACCCGCGCCGACGCCCGGCGGGCCGCCAAGCGCCGCCGTGCCCTCGTCGCGAACCCCGAGAACCTGCGGCGCCTCGTCCCGCAGGCCCTCGTCGTCGCGTTCCTGGCCGGCGGCACCACCGCGTTCGTCGCCAACGACAAGGCCGTCCGCCTGAGCGTCGACGGCACGCCCCGGACCCTGCACACCTTCGCCGACGACGTCACCGGACTCCTGGCGGAGGAGGGCCTCACCGTCGGCGCGCACGATGTCGTCGCCCCGGCTCCCGGCGCCGCCCTCGACCACGGCGACGAGGTCGTCGTCCGCCACGGGCGGCCCGTCACCCTCACCCTCGACGGCGTCCGCCGCCAGGTCTGGACGACCGCCGGCACCGTGGCGGGGGCCCTGCGCGAACTCGGGATCCGCGCCGAGGGGGCGCACCTCTCCGCCGCCCGCTCCGCGCGGATCGCCCGCACCGGCCTGACCCTCACCGTCCGCACCGAACGCACCGTGACCTTCATGGCCGACGGCCAGGAACGCACCCTGCGCACCAACGCCGCCACCGTCCGCGAGGCCCTCGCCGAGGCGGGCATCACCCTGCACGGCCAGGACACCACCTCCGTGGACCCCGCGAGCTTCCCGCGCGACGGCCGGACGATCTCCGTCATGCGGATCACCGACACCCGCGAGGTGCGCGAGGAGACCGTCCCGTACGCCGTCGAACGCAGCGAGGACCCCGAGCTGTTCCGGGGCACCGAGGTCGTCGAGCGGGCGGGCCGCAACGGCGTGCGCCGGGTCACGTACACGGTGCGCACCGTCAACGGCGTCCGGCAGAAGCCGCGCAGGGCCGCAGAGGAACTGGTCCACCGGCCGGTGAGCCGCCTCGTGCGCACCGGTACCCGGCAGCGCCCCGACTCGGTCGCCGGGGCGGACGGGCTGAACTGGGGCGCGCTCGCCGCCTGCGAGTCCGGCGGGCGCCCGGGGGCGGTCGACCCGAGCGGGACGTACGGGGGGCTGTACCAGTTCGACACCCCGACCTGGCAGTCGCTCGGCGGCAGTGGCCGGCCCCAGGACGCACCCGCCGCCGAGCAGACGTACCGGGCGAAGAAGCTGTACGGGCAACGGGGGGCGAGTCCGTGGCCCCACTGCGGCCGTAGGCTTACCGGGTGAGCAGCACAGAGCCCGACGCCCTCCTGGGCCCCGCAGACATCCGCGACCTGGCCGCCAAGCTGGGGGTCCGCCCCACCAAGCAGCGCGGTCAGAACTTCGTCATCGACGCCAACACCGTCCGCCGTATCGTGCGCACGGCCGAGGTCCGCCCGGACGACACCGTCGTCGAGGTCGGCCCCGGGCTCGGCTCGCTGACCCTGGCGCTGCTGGAGGCGGCGGACCGGGTGATCGCGGTCGAGATCGACGACGTGCTCGCGGCCGCCCTGCCCGCCACGGTCCGGGCCCGGATGCCGGAGCGCGCCGACCGCTTCGCCCTGGTCCACTCCGACGCGATGCTGGTCACCGAACTGCCGGGCCCGGCCCCCACCGCGCTCGTCGCGAACCTCCCGTACAACGTGGCCGTCCCGGTCCTGCTGACCATGCTGGAGCGCTTCCCCAGCATCGAGCGGACCCTCGTCATGGTCCAGGCCGAGGTCGCCGACCGGCTCGCCGCCCGCCCCGGCAACAAGGTCTACGGCGTGCCGTCGGTGAAGGCCAACTGGTACGCGGACGTCAAGCGCGCCGGGTCCATCGGCCGCACCGTCTTCTGGCCCGCCCCGAACGTCGACTCCGGGCTCGTCTCGCTCGTCCGGCGCACCGAGCCCATCGCCACCACCGCGAGCCGCGCCGAGGTCTTCGCGGTCGTGGACGCGGCCTTCGCCCAGCGCCGCAAGACGCTGCGCGCCGCCCTCTCCGGCTGGGCCGGCTCCGCACCCGCCGCCGAGGCCGCGCTCGTCGCCGCCGGGATCTCCCCGCAGGCGCGCGGCGAGGCGCTGACGGTGGAGGAGTTCGCGGCCATCGCGGAGAACAAGCCGGCGGCGTCCGAGCTTTCCGGGGGCGACAAGTGAGCGTCACCGTCCGCGTCCCCGCCAAGGTCAACGTCCAGCTGGCCGTGGGCGCCGCCCGCCCGGACGGCTTCCACGACCTGGCCAACGTCTTCCTCGCCGTCGGCCTGTACGACGAGGTCACCGCCACCCCCGCCGACGGGCTGCGGATCACCTGCTCGGGCCCGGACGCCGCCCAGGTCCCGCTGGACACCACCAACCTCGCCGCCCGCGCCGCCCTCGCGCTGGCCGAGCGGTACGGCATCACCCCCGCCGTCCACCTGCACATCGCGAAGGACATCCCGGTGGCGGGCGGCATGGCGGGCGGCAGCGCCGACGGGGCGGCCGCCCTGGTCGCCTGCGACGCCCTGTGGGGGACCGGCGCGAGCCGCGACGAACTCCTCGCGATCTGCGCGGACCTGGGCAGCGACGTGCCGTTCAGCCTGGTCGGCGGGGCCGCGCTCGGCACCGGACGCGGCGAGAAGCTCACCCCGATCGAGGTGGGCGGCACCTTCCACTGGGTCTTCGCGGTGGCGGACGGCGGCCTCTCCACACCCGCCGTGTACGGCGAGTTCGACCGCCTCACGGCGGACACCGACGTCCCCGGGCCGACCGCGTCCCCCGCCCTCCTCGCCGCCCTGCGCTCCGGCGACTCCGGCGCACTCGCCGAGGCCCTGAGCAACGACCTTCAGCCCGCCGCGCTCTCCCTGCGCCCCTCCCTCGCCGAGACCCTGGCCGCGGGCACCGAAGCGGGGGCCCTGGCCGCGCTGGTCTCCGGATCCGGGCCGACGACGGCGTTCCTGGTCCCGGACGAGGAGACGGGCCGGAAGGTCGCCGACGCGCTGCTGGCGTCCGGGACCTGCCGCGACGCGCGCCAGGCGGTGTCGCCGGCCCCGGGAGCCTCGGTGCGCGGGTGCGTCACTGCCAGCGGTACGGCGTGATGCTGGGGTCGTAGGAACAGGTGACCATCGTCCTGTTGGTGGCCATGAGGGTGCGGCCCCGGTCGGCCTTCGGACAGAACTGGCCGTCGACGACGGGGTGACCGTTGGACGTGCAGGCGTACCCCTGCTTGCCGTCGGGGCAGCCGGTCATCGAGCCGCCGGCCGGCTTCGTGGGGGCCGGGGCGGGAGCGCGGGTGGTGGCGGCGGGCTCCGGCTTCGGGGCGGCCGTCCTGGGCGGGACGTAGGCCGGGTCGTTCTTCTCGTGCAGATAGCCGTGGAAGCTGGTCGTGCAGTCGCTGAAGTCCTTCGCGAGCCTGACGGTGACCGTGGTGTCGGCGGCGAGCCGGGTGCCGCGGCCGGGGCTGGTGTCGCAGATGTACCAGCCGTCGTGGTCCCGGGGGAGGGTGACGTCCTTGTGCTGGGCGGCGGCCGTCAGGCGCGCGGTGGATATGTCCTGGCGGGTGAACTCGGCCCCCGCCTGCTCAAAGGTCAGGCTGTGCAGGGCGGGCACGACCGGATCGGGCGTGGCGGTCGGCGTGGGAGTGGCCGTGGGGCTGGCCGAAGCCGTGGGCGTGGCGGCGGGCGGGGTCGCCGGGGCGCTGTCGTCGGTCTGTGTGCCGCCCTCGCATCCTGCCAGGGCGAGTACGCCGAGCAGGACGACAGGGGCGAAGGGGCGAGGAATCCGCACAGTGCTGGTACTCCGGTTCTCAGGAACGGCGGGCGCTGCGGCAGACTGCCGAGGAGCGGCCGGTGTGCCTGCCCCCGCGAGCTGCGACAACAGGCCGCACGGAGCTACGAACCCTCTGGTGGCATGCGCCGTCTCCCCCGAGGAGCAGCTTCTGTGCTTGTTCTACTGGCCGATGACCGGACTGTCCAGATCTACTCCGCGGTACGGCGATTCCGACGCGATCCGTCCGCGGAATCGGCTTGTTCGTGACCGGGCCAGGGCTCAGCGGCCGTAGTGGTAACGGCAGGCGGCGATCCGGACCTCGTCGTCGGTCACCTTGTGGATGAGCCGGTGCTCCTCGGTGATGCGGCGCGACCAGTACCCGTGAAAGCCGTGCTTCAGAGGTTCCGGCTTGCCCATTCCTTCGTTGCCGTTCCGGGCGATGTCCTGGAGCAGTGTGTTGATCCTCTTGAGGATCTTGCGATCCTGGTTCTGCCACCAGACGTAGTCGTCCCACGACGACTGGTCCCACACGAACTTCACTCCGCAAGCTCCTGTACCGTGCCGCCGCCGCTCTCCAGACGGTCGATCGAAGCCAGCAGCCGACGGGCGTTCTCCGGGCTCCGGAGCTGGTACGCGGTCTCCTTGAGGGACTCGTACTCGTCGAGCGCCACTATCACCACGGGCTCGTGGCCGGCGCGCGTGACCACGACCTCTTCACGGTCGTTCACCACTGCGCTCAGGGTCTCGGCGTACTTCGCCCTTGACTCCGTGTAGGTCATGGTCCTCATGCTGCGCCTCCTGTACGTCATCCTGTACGTACAGGAAACTGTACCGCAAGTGCCTGCTGGTGAGACCGCACGTCCCGCCCCCTCCGCCGCGCCGTACCCTGGGAAGGTCGATCAACCCCCCAGGCAGGAGTGAAATGGCCGTCAATCTGGTCAATGTCGAGCAGGTCAGCAAGGTGTACGGCACCCGTGCCCTGCTCGACGGTGTATCCCTCGGGGTGTCCGAGGGCGACCGGATCGGTGTCGTGGGCCGCAACGGCGACGGCAAGACCACCCTCATCCGGATGCTCGCCAAGCTGGAGGACGCGGACACCGGCCGCGTCACCCACAACGGCGGACTGCGTCTCGGCGTCCTCACCCAGCACGACTCCCTGGACCCGAAGAAGACCATCCGCCAGGAGGTCATCGGCGATCTGGCCGACCACGAGTGGGCGGGCAGCGCCAAGATCCGCGACGTGCTCACCGGGCTCTTCGGCGGGCTCGCCCTGCCCGGCTTCGAGCACGGCCTCGACACCGTCATCGCCCCGCTCTCCGGCGGCGAGCGCCGCCGTATCGCCCTGGCCAAGCTCCTCATCGACGAGCAGGACCTGATCGTCCTCGACGAGCCCACCAACCACCTCGACGTCGAGGGCATCTCCTGGCTGGCCGGCCACCTGCGGACCCGGCGCTCCGCCCTCGTCTGCGTCACCCACGACCGGTGGTTCCTCGACCAGGTCTGCACCCGCATGTGGGACGTCCAGCGCGGCACCGTCCACGAGTACGAGGGCGGCTACAGCGACTACGTCTTCGCCCGCGCCGAACGGGAACGCATCGCCGCCACCGAGGAGTCCAAGCGGCAGAACCTGATGCGCAAGGAGCTGGCCTGGCTGCGCCGCGGCGCCCCCGCCCGCACCTCCAAGCCGCGCTACCGTATCGAGGCCGCCAACGAACTGATCGCCGACGTGCCGCCGCCGCGCGACACCAGCGAGCTGATGAAGTTCGCCAACGCCCGCCTCGGCAAGACCGTGTTCGACCTGGAGGACGTGACCGTCCAGGCCGGGCCCAAGACCTTGCTCACCCACCTCACCTGGCAGCTCGGCCCCGGCGACCGCATCGGCCTGGTCGGCGTCAACGGCGCGGGCAAGACCTCGCTGCTGCGCGCGCTCGCCGAGGCCTGCCGCACCCAGGGCGAGGAGCAGCCCGCCGCCGGGAAGATCGTCGTCGGCAAGACCGTCAAGCTCGCCTACCTCTCCCAGGAGGTCACCGAGCTGAACCCGAACCTGCGCGTGCTGGAGGCCGTCCAGCAGGTGCGCGACCGGGTCGACCTCGGCAAGGGCCGGGAGATGACCGCGGGCCAGCTCTGCGAGCAGTTCGGCTTCACCAAGGAGAAGCAGTGGACGCCCGTCGGCGACCTCTCCGGCGGTGAGCGCCGCCGGCTCCAGATCCTGCGGCTGCTGATGGACGAGCCCAACGTCCTCTTCCTCGACGAGCCCACCAACGACCTCGACATCGAGACCCTGACCCAGCTGGAGGACCTCCTCGACAGCTGGCCCGGGTCGATGATCGTGATCTCCCACGACCGGTTCTTCATCGAGCGGACCACGGACCGGGTCATGGCGCTCCTCGGCGACCGCGCCCTGCGGATGCTGCCGCGCGGGATCGACGAATACCTGGAGCGCCGGCAGAAGATGGAGGAGGAGTCCACCCCCTCCGCCGCCGCGCCCCGTACGTCCGCCGCCCCCGCGGCCGCCCCGGCGGTCTCGGCGCAGGAGGCCCGCGCCGCGAAGAAGGAGCTGCAGAAGGTCGAGCGGCAGCTCGACAAGCTCTCCACCCGGGAGACCGCGCTGCACAAGCAGATCGCGGACAACGCCACCGATTTCGAGAAGGTCGCGGGGCTCGACGCCGAACTGCGCGAACTCGTCACCGAGCGCGACGAGCTGGAGATGCGCTGGCTGGAGCTGGCCGAGGACGCCTGACGGAGGCGCACCGTGCCGTACGGCCGCCCGGGGTCCCCGCCCACCTCGCCGTCCGGCGGGGACCTGCCGGCGGGGATCACCTCCGGTGACTGTCCATCACCTCGGACCTGGGCGTAACGAGGGCATCACGGGGCGGTTCTCCCTTGGGTACAGGGGCTGGGCCGATCCGGTGCCCGGTGGCGGGCGGGTGGTACAAAGTAGCCCCGCCGACAGTCGTGACACCGCGGAAGCCATGCCCGATTCGCTCCTTTCCGAGGGGAGTTGACCCTCCTTGGAATCGCGGGGGAGACCGGATCGCGCACCGGACCGCACGAAGGGGGACGTGCTGATGAGTCAGCCGCCCAGCCAGCAAGAGCCGCAGGGAGGCTTCGGGGCTCCGCAGGAGCCGCCGAACGGAGCTCCTCAGCCGCCCCAGGACCAGCCGAACCCGGCCGGGCCGCCGCAGTCCGGTTACGGCTACCCGCAGCCGCCCGGTCAGCAGCCCCAGGGGCCGCCCCCCGCACAGCCGCCGACGCCCCCGGCCGGCCCGCCGCAGCCCGGTTACGGCTACCCGCAGCCGCCCGGCCAGGCCCCCGGCCCGTACGGTCAGCAGGCCCCCGGCCAGGCCCCGGGTCCGTACGGCCAGCAGGCGCCGGGCCCGTACGGTCAGCAGCCCGGACCCTACGGTCAGCAGGCCCCGGGTCCGTACGGTCAGCAGGCTCCCGGCCCGTACGCCCAGCAGCCCCAGCCCGGTTACGGCTACCCGCAGCAGCAGTACCCCGGCGCCCCCGCGCCCGGCGGACCGGGTTCCGGCGGTGGCGGGTTCCTCAAGGGCAGGACCGGCCTCATCGTCGCGGCGGCACTCGCCGTGGTCGTGGTCGCCGCCACGGGCACCTGGTTCCTCGTGAGCGACAGCGGCGACGAGGACAAGAAGACCCCCGTCGCCGAAGCCGGCAACGACCCCAAGCCCCCCAGCGGGTCGCCGACGGTCGACGAGGGGGACGGCGACGGCGACGGCCGCGAGGGGAACGACGACCTCAACGCCGGGCGCAAGCCGGGCGAGGCGAAGGTCGCCTGGCTCCAGAAGAACGACGTCGACCTCCCCCGCAACGGCGCGACCGTCCACGGCCCCTGGTTCGCAGGCGACGTGGTCGCCAAGGCCATGTACCGGGGAGTCTCCGGCTACTCCGTCGCCGACGGCAAGCAGAAGTGGTCCGTACCGCTCCCGGCCGACGTGTGCGCCGCGCCCGACTCCCCGACCGCCGACGGCAAGATCGTCATCGGGGTGAAGGACGGCACCACGGACCGGGCCAACTGCTCCGTCCTGCAGATGATCGACCTCAACACCGGCAAGGCCGGCTGGAAGAAGACGGTCAAGAAGAACGGCAACTGGGACTTCCTGTCGGACATCGGTCTGGCGATCAGCGGAGACACCGTCACCGTGGGGCGCACCAGCAACTCCAACGCCTACCGGGTCAGCGACGGCAAGGACCTGTTCGGCAACCCCGAGGGCAACTGCAAGCCCTTCGCCTTCGCCGGCGGCGCGAAGCTGATCGCCGCGACCAACTGCCGCACCGACGACGTCAAGAACCCGCAGCACCAGGTCCAGGAGCTGGACCCGGTCACCGGCAAGGCCAAGTGGACGTACCAGCCCAAGCGCGGCTGGGAAGTCAGCAGGGTCTACTCGGTCAGCCCGCTCGTCGTCAGGTTCGACCACGAGGAGAAGAAGCAGTACGCCATCGCCGCGCTCACCGACAGCGGCAAGCTCCGCTCGCAGCTCGCGCCCGCCAAGGGCGACACGCTCACCGCCGACTGCGGGAGCGGCTTCGCGGTCTTCGGCAAGAAGCTCGAAGGATGCAGCGGCGTCGCCACCGACGCCGACACCTTCTACATCGGGACCAAGGACGACACTACCGGGACCGCCCGGACGAACAAGGTCATCGCTTTCGACCTGGACACCGGAAAGCCCAAGTGGGAGGCGCCCGCACCGGCCGAGCGCGTCCTGAAGCCGCTGGGCATGGAGGGCGGTGACGTGCTGCTCTACATGCGGCCGAAGTACGACGCCGCAGGCGCGCTCATGACGCTCCCGCCGACCGGCGGCACCCCCAAGACGCTGCTCCAGCACCCGGAGTCGACCGGCCGGATCGAGAACGGCTTCTTCTCCTCCAAGGTCCTCCACGAGGGCGGCCGTTCCTTCATCTTCAGCAAGCGCGTGAGCGCGAGCAACGACAAGGAAGAGCTGGAGCAGACGACGATGCTGGTGTTCACCAAGTGACGGCTCGCCACGGCAGCCGGCCGCAGCCGGCCTCTTCCGGCCCCACGCGCTCCCACATCCACTCGTCCCCCGAGGTACGCACGCCATGACCCAGCCGCCCCAGCCACCGCCCCAGCCGCCCAACGAGCCGCCGAACACGCCGCCGCCCGCCGGTCCTCCGTCGGGCCCGCCGGCCGGTCCGCCCTCCGGCGGGTTCGGTGCGCCGCAGGACCCGCCGCCGGGAGGCTTCGGCCAGCCGGCCCCGCCGCCCGCGGACCCCTTCGGCAAGCAGCCGCAGCAGCCGCCCGCCGCCCCGCAGGACGCGCCCGCCGGGGGCTACGGCACCCCGCCGGCCGGCTACCCCACCCCGCCCGCGCCGCAGCCCAACGGTTACGGCTACCCCCAGGCCCCCCAGCCGGGCTACGCCTACCCGCAGGGGCCCGCCGGTCAGCCCGGTCAGCCCGGTCAGCCCGGGATGCCGCAGCAGGGGTACGGCTACCCGACCCAGCCGATGCAGCCGCAGTACGGGGCCCCGCAGCCGGACGGCAACGGCGGCAAGAAGTTCACCACCCAGATGCAGATCATCGTCGCCGCGGCCGTCGCCGTGGTGCTGATCATCGGCGCCGGGGTCATCTACGCCGCCACCGGCGACGACGGCAACGGCGGCAAGAACGAGGCCTCCACGTCCGGCTCCACCGGCGGCGAGGCCAAGGGCGGCGAGGGCGGCGGCCTGGCCGGCGGCGACGAGAAGGCGCCCGCCGAAACCAAGTCCAAGGTCGCCTTCCAGCTCCCGGTACCGACGGTCACCGACATCACCACGGTCGAGGGCTCCTGGGTCACCGACAAGGCGTACGTGAAGTCCGGCGTCGCCGAGATCATCGCCTTCGACCGCGACAAGGGCACCAAGCTCTGGTCCGTTCCGCTGCCCGGCGAGGTCTGCTCCGCCTCCCGGCACATGAGCGAGAACTACCGGACCGCGATCGTCTTCGAGGAGACGAAGGCGACCAAGGAGAACAAGTACCCCTCGTGCAACCAGGTCGGCGTGATCGACATGGCCGCCGGCAAGCTCCTGTGGAGCAAGGGCGTCACCTCCGCCACCGGCGGTGACAAGCATGTCCGCTTCGACGAGGTCACGCTCAGCGGGACCACCGTCGCCGCGGGCGGCACCTCGGGCGGCGCGGCCTTCAAGCTGGACGACGGCGCCGAGCTCTGGAAGCCGAAGGTCGGCGCGGACGGCTGCTACGACCGCGGCTACGGCGGCGGCGAGGCCCTCGCCGTGGTCCGCAAGTGCGGTACGCACGACAGCCCGCAGCTCACCGTGCAGGCGCTGAACCCGAAGACCGGCGCACCGCTGTCCTCGTTCCAGATGCCCCCCGGCGTCGACTACGCGAGCATCGTCTCCACGAAGCCGCTGGTGGTCGCGGCCGACGTCGGCGACACCGCCGGCGACGGCAGCAGCATCTCCGACTTCTTCTCGATCGACGCGGCGACCGGCAAGCTGATCGTGCGCATCCCCGCCGACGCCGAGCAGTACGCGGCCCGCTGCGGCTCCACCGAGGTCGAGCGCTGCCAGGGTCTGGCCGTCGGCAACAACCGGCTCTACCTGCCGACCGAGAAGCACGACGGCACCAGCGAATACGGCAAGACGAACGAGGTCGTCGCCTTCGACCTGACCACCGGGAAGCTCCTCGGCGGCCGGGCCGACGCGGGTGACCGCTACAGCCTGGTCCCGCTGCGGATGGACGGCACCAGCATCATCGCGTACAAGGAGCCCCCCTACGACAAGGGCGGCCAGATCGTCTCCATCGACGGCGAGACCTTCGAGCAGACCCTGCTGATGGAGAACCCGAGCGACGAGGCGGTCCGGGAGGCGGAGCGCCGCTTCTCCACCGACCACTCCGAAATCCTGTACGAGGACGGGCGGCTCTTCAAGGCCAAGCGCAACGTCAGCGAGCGCAGGGCGTCCGACGCCGACGAGAAGCTCTACCTCGTCGTCGCCTACCGCACCGACTGATCACCGCGCTCCTCCCCCGAGCAGCGCCAGGCCCCGCCGGTCGATCACCTCACCGGCGGGGCCGATCGTTTTCCGCCGGTGAAGTGATCGCCGAGTGACGGTCAACGAGCCCCGAGCAGAGCAGAATCCGGCAATCCGGGGGGCTTCTCCCACGGAAGGGCCGCGCGGCGCCGGACAAGCGTGTAGCTTGCCGGGGCAGGAGTCCGGGGGGCCGGGCGGACAGGGCGCGGACAGGGCGGGGGGTGAGGGCCGATGGGCGTGCGGCTCATGGTGGTCGACGATCACCGTCTGCTCGCCGAGGCACTCGCCTCGGCGCTGAAACTGCGCGGGCACCGGGTGCTCGCGGCGGCCGCGCCGACGTCCGGGGCAGCGGAACTGGTGGTCAGCAGGGCGCCGGAGGTCTGCCTGTTCGGTACGGCCTCGCCCGCCGCCCCCGGGGTCTTCGACCCGATCGTGCGCATCGGCCAGGAGCGCCCGCAGGTGGCGGTGGTGGTCCTCGGTCCGGTGCCCAGCCCGCGCGGGATCGCCGCGGCGTTCGCCGCCGGGGCCGCGGGATACGTCCGGCACGACGAGCGCATCGAGGGCGTCGAGCGGGCCATGCTCAAGGCACGGGCGGGGGAGAGCGCCATCGCCCCGCAGCTGCTGCGGGGGGCCTTCGCCGAGCTGCTCAACCCGGCGGTCCAGCCCGACGACGAGGGGCGCCGGCTGCTGCGGATGCTCACCCCGCGCGAGGCGGAGGTGCTGGTGCGGGTCACCGAGGGCGAGGACACCCGGCTGATCGCGGCCGGCATGGACATCGCCCCGAGCACCGCCCGCACCCATGTCCAGCGGGTCCTGATGAAGCTCGGGGTCGGCTCCCGCCTCGAAGCCGCCGCCCTCGCGGCCCGTACGGGACTGCTGGAGCGGGCCGCGGCCAACGGCGGCATGCCGCAGGGGCCGTACGTCCCCGGGCAGAGCGGCTGACGTAGGGCCCCTGCGGGACGTGGTGACCGCGCCGCAGTGCGGTCCGCCCCTCGCCGACCGACACGCGATGAAAGAGGCTGACGGCGGCCGAACCATTGACCGGGAATGTTTGATCGTGATTTGTTGTGTTCGGTTATGTTGGGAGGATCTGGTGGAGGACCCTGGTGAAGAAGACGGTTACGACCCTCGCGGACGGCCGTGAACTGATCTATTACGACTCCGCGGACGACACCGTCCGCGACGCCGTCGACCGTCGCCCCCTGGATCCCGTCTCGACCTCGTCCGAGATCCGCCGCGATCCGCTGCTCGGCGACGCGGTCGCCATCGCCTCGCACCGCCAGGCCCGCACCTACCACCCGCCGGCCGACGCCTGCCCGCTCTGCCCCACGCGGGAGGGACGGCAGAGCGAGATCCCCGACGACCACTACGACGTCGCGGTCTTCGAGAACCGCTTCCCCTCCCTGGCCGGCGACTCCGGCCGCTGCGAGGTCGTCTGCTTCACCTCCGACCACGACCTGTCCTTCGCCGGACTCACCGAGGAACAGGCCGCCCTCGTCCTCGCCGCCTGGACCGACCGCACCGCCGCGCTCGCCGCACTCGACCAGGTCACCCAGGTCTTCTGCTTCGAGAACCGCGGCGCCGAGATCGGCGTCACCCTCGGCCACCCGCACGGCCAGATCTACGGCTACCCCTTCGTCACCCCACGCACCGAGCTGATGCTCCGCTCGGCCGCCCGGCACCGCGAGGAGACCGGCCGCAACCTCTTCGACGACGTGGTCGCCCGCGAGGAGAAGGACGGATCGCGCATCGTCCTCGCCACCGACCACTGGACCGCCTTCGTCCCGTACGCGGCGCACTGGCCCTACGAGGTCCACCTCCACCCCCGTCGCCGCGTCCCCGACCTGCGGGAACTGGACGAGGGCGCGCGGACGGAGTTCCCACAGGTCTATCTGGAACTCTTGAGGCGCTTCGACCGGATCTTCGGACCCGGCGAGCCGCCGACCCCGTACATCTCCGCCTGGCACCAGGCGCCGTTCGACGTCCCCGGCCGCGAGGACTTCGCCCTGCACCTGGAGCTTTTCACCATTCGCCGGACGTCCGGCAAGCTGAAGTTCCTCGCGGGATCCGAGTCCGGCATGAGCGTGTTCATCAACGACGTGCCGCCGGAGGCCGCGGCCCAGCGACTGCGAGAGGTAGCCGGCAAGTGAGCGACCCCCAGAACGTGAGCGACCCCCAGAACGTGAGCAAGCTCCCGAAGAAGTACCTGGTCACCGGCGGCGCCGGATACGTCGGCAGCGTCGTCGCCCAGCACCTGCTGGAGGCCGGGCACACGGTGACCGTCCTGGACGACCTCTCCACCGGCTTCCGCGCGGGCGTCCCGGCCGGCGCCACGTTCATCGAGGGCCGCATCCAGGACGCCGCCCGCCACCTGGATCCCTCCTACGACGGCGTCCTGCACTTCGCCGCGTTCTCCCAGGTCGGCGAATCCGTCGCCGACCCGGAGAAGTACTGGGTCAACAACGTCGGCGGCACCACCGCCCTGCTCGCCGCGATGCGCGAGCACGGCGTGCGCACCCTCGTCTTCTCCTCCACCGCCGCCACCTACGGCGAACCGGTCTCCAGCCCCATCACCGAGACCGACCCCACCGCCCCCACCAGCCCCTACGGCGCGTCCAAGCTCGCCGTCGACCACATGATCAGCGGTGAGGCCACCGCCCACGGACTGGCCGCCGTCTCGCTCCGCTACTTCAACGTGGCAGGGGCCTACGGCAGCTGCGGCGAGCGCCACGCGCCCGAGACCCACCTCATCCCGCTGGTCCTCCAAGTGGCCCTGGGGCAGCGCGAGTCGATCTCCGTGTACGGCGACGACTACCCCACCCCGGACGGCACCTGCGTCCGCGACTACATCCACGTCGCCGACCTCGCGGACGCCCACCTGCTGGCCCTGGAGGCCGCCGCCCCCGGCGAGCACCTCATCTGCAACCTCGGCAACGGCAACGGCTTCTCGGTCCGCGAGGTCATCGAGACCGTCCGCAAGGTCACCGGCCACGCGGTCCCCGAGACCGCCGCCCCCCGCCGCGCCGGCGACCCGGCCGTCCTCGTCGCCTCCGCCGCCACCGCCGTGGAGCGCCTCGGCTGGCAGCCGTCCCGCGCCGACCTGGCCGGAATCATCGCCGACGCCTGGCAGTTCGCCCGCCGAGAGGAATCCTCGACCCCATGACCGAGACCACCGAGCGGTCCGCACCCTCCGCATCGCCCGTACCCTCCGCATCCTCCGCGGAGGCGTACGGGACCGACCCCGCCGCCACCTTCGCCGAGCTGTACGGGGCCGAGCCCGACGGCATCTGGGCGGCACCCGGACGAGTGAACCTCATCGGCGAGTACACCGACTTCAACGACGGTTTCGTCCTGCCGCTCGCCCTCCCGCACACCGCGCGCGCGGCCGTCTCCCGCCGCGACGACGGCGTCCTGCGGCTGTACTCCTGCGACGTCCCCGGTGGTGTCGTGTCCCTGCGGGTCGACGCACTCGTCCCGCACTCCGGCCACGGCTGGGCCGCCTACCCCGCCGGCGTCGTCCGGGCGCTGCGCGAGGACGGGCACCCGGTCACCGGGGCGGACATCGCGCTGACCTCGACCGTGCCCACCGGCGCCGGACTCTCCTCGTCCGCCGCCCTCGAAGTCGTCACCGCGCTGGCCCTGAACGACCTCTTCGGCCTGGGCCTCACCGCCGCCGAACTCGCCGTGATCGGCCGCCGCGCCGAGAACGACTTCGTCGGCGTGCCCTGCGGGATCATGGACCAGATGGCCTCGGCCTGCTGCACCGAGGGCCACGCCCTGCACCTGGACACCCGTGACCTCTCCGTGCGCCAGGTCCCCTTCGACCTGGCCTCCCAGGGCCTGACGCTCCTGGTCGTCGACACCCGGGTCAAGCACGCGCTCGGCGACGGCGCGTACGCGGAGCGCCGGGCCCGCTGCGAGGAGGGCGCCCGGCTGCTCGGCATACCGATGCTGCGCGACCTCCCGTACGACGGTCTCGACGCGGCGCTCACCACCCTCGCCGACGCCGGGGCGGACGAGTCCGTGATCCGCTGCGTACGCCATGTCGTGGGCGACAACCGCCGCGTCGAGCAGGTCATCGCCCTGCTCGACGCGGGCGACGTCCGGGCCGCGGGCCCCGTCCTGAACGAGGGCCACCGCTCGCTCCGCGACGACCTGCGGGTCTCCTGCCCCGAACTGGACCTGGTGGTCGAGGCGGCGAACGCGGCCGGGGCGCTGGGGGCGCGGATGACCGGCGGCGGCTTCGGCGGTTCGGCGGTCGTCCTGGTGGAGGAGGCGGCGGCCGGTCCGGTGGCCGAGGCGGTCAGCGAGGCGTTCGAGGCGGCCGGACACGCGGCCCCGGGCATCTTCGACGCCATCCCCTCGACCGGGGCACGCCGGCTGCGGTGAGCGACCCGGGCCCCGCGTTCACAGGTCTTTGACCAGGATGAACTCGGTGACGCCCGGCGGGTAGTCCGCGACCCGGCCGATCTCCTCGTACCCCTGCTTGCGGTAGAAGCCGGGGGCCTGGAAGTCCCAGGTCTCCAGCCGCGAGCGGGTGCAGGCGTGCTCGGTGCGGGCGGTCCGTTCGGCCTCGGCGAGCAGGCGCGCGCCGAGGCCGGAGCCCCGGTGCGGGGCGTCGACCCAGAGCAGATCGACATGCAGCCAGTACGCCCAGGTCCGCCCGGTCAGCCCGCCGGCCAGCGACCCGTGCTCGTCCAGCGCCCACACCTCCAGCGGGACTTCGTGCTCGGCACCGGTGGAGAGCAGCGCACGCAGGCCGGCCGCGGCCGCGATGTTGTCCTCGTGCAGACGCCCGCTCAGCAGAATGCGACGTTCTTTGTCTACTTCTGTCTCAAGACGGAACATGAATCACACCCTAAGACCCACCGGCAATTGGGGGGCGGCGTCGCGGGGCTGGGCACGCACTCCCCCAAGCTCTCGGCTTCGCTCGAGCAGGGAGGGGCCCCCTCCGGCGTTGTCGTCAATCACCAACGCTCCGCGTTGCCTCAATCCTCCGCCTTGCAGCTGCACGCACCCAGCCCCGCTCCTTCTCCCACCCCCCAATTGCCGGTGGGTCTAAACACCTGGGGCAACCAGTTCGGCGAATCACCTTCCCCTTGTGGCCACCGCCCGTACGCTGATGCTCAGCACCGGTGGGGGCCGGTGCCGATTCAGGGGAGCGAGAGAGCCGGGTACGGCGCCCGGGGCAGGGTGGCAGGCGGTGCGACGGCGGCGGCCGGAGCACGGCGGGCCGCGCAGAGGCCTCCGGACGCCGTACCCGCAGCTGTCCGCCCCCACCGATGGGGGTTCTGTGGCGCGTATCCGGGTTCTGGTGGTCGACGACCACCGCATCTTCGCCGAGTCGCTCGCGGCGGCCCTCGCGGCCGAACCGGACGTGGACGTCTTCGCCGCGGGCAGCGGCCCGGCCGCGCTGCGCGCTCTGGAGCGCGCGGCCGCCGAGGGGCGCGGTTACGACGTGCTGCTGGTGGACGCCGAGCTGGGGATCCTGACGACCGGCGGCGTGCACGCGGTCCCCGTGCCCCGGCAGGAGGAGGCGGGCGTCGTCGACGGCATCTCGCTGGTCGCCGGGGTCCGCTCGGAGCGGCCCGCCGTGCGGTCGGTGGTGCTCGCCGAGAAGGACGACCCGCGGGCCGCCGCGCGGGCGCTCCAGGCGGGCGCCTCGGGCTGGGTGGCCAAGGACTGCTCGCTGCAACGGCTGCTGGCGGTGATACGGGGAGTGCTGCGCGACGAGACGCATCTGCCGCCCGCCCTGCTCACCGGCGTACTGCGGGAGCTGACCGCCGCCCGCAAGCACCGCACCGAGAGCGAGCGGCTGGTGGAGTCCCTGACGCCCCGGGAGCGCGAGGTGCTGTGCTGCATGGTGGCGGGTCTTGGCCGCAAGGCGGTCGCCGAGCGGCTGTTCCTGTCCCCGCACACGGTGCGCACCCATATGCAGAACGTGCTGGGCAAGCTCGGCGTGCACTCGACACTGGCCGCGGTGGCGCTGGCCCGCCGGGCGGGGGTCGTCCCCGCCGAACGCCTAAGTAGGGATGTTGTCGAACGGGGCGGTCAACTGGCGCAGTAGCCCGGCCAGTTCGCCCCGCTGATGGCGGGAGAGCTCGCCGAGGATGGCGCGCTCCTGGGCGAGCAGTCCGGCCAGCGACTGGTCGGCCTTGTCGCGCCCCTCGGCCGTGAGCCGGACGAGGACGCCGCGCCGGTCGCTCGGGTCGGGCAGCCGCTCGACGAGGTTCTTCTTGGTCAGACGGTCGATGCGGTTGGTCATCGTGCCCGAGGTGACCAGGGTCTGGGTGAGCAGCTGCCCGGGGGAGAGCTGGTACGGGGCGCCGGCCCGGCGCAGCGACGTCAGCACGTCGAACTCCCACGGCTCCAGATTGTGCTCGGAGAAGGCTATGCGGCGGGCCCGGTCGAGGTGGCGTGCCAGGCGGGAGACGCGACTGAGCACCTCGAGTGGTTCCACGTCGAGGTCGGGGCGCTCTCGGCGCCATGCAGCGACCAGCCGGTCGACCTCGTCCTCCATGACGATCAGTGTAGAGGGTCCCTCGACATGAAGTCTCTTGAATTCAAGTGTCTTGACATCAAGAGATACCGGGCGTGATCCTGTTCCCCATGACCGCACCCGACCAGCCAGCCTGGGACCCGCAGCAGTACCTGCGTCACGCGGACCACCGGACCCGCCCCTTCCACGACCTCCTGGCCCGCATCGGCGACCTCCCAGGACACCCCGCACCCCGCATCGCCGACCTCGGCTGCGGCGCGGGCAACGTCACCGCCCTCCTCGCGGACCGCTGGCCGGACGCCCGGATCACCGGCTACGACACCTCACGCGCGATGCTCGCCGAAGCCGCCGCCCACGCCCGGCCGCCCCTGCTCGACTTCGCCGAGGCCGACGCCGCGACCTGGGAGCCCACCGAGACGTACGGCCTGATCGTCTCCACCTCCGCACTCCAGTGGATCCCCGGCCACGCCGGACACTTCCCCCGCTGGCTCGACGCCCTCGCCCCCGGCGGCACCCTCGCCTTCCAGGTCCCCAGCAACTTCACCGCCCCCAGCCACGCCCTCCTGGCCGGCCTCCGTGAATCCGACCGCTGGCGCCCCCTGCTCCACGGCATCGGCGACCGCACCGCCTCGGTCCTGGAACCCGCCGACTACCTCACCCGCCTGCGGGACCTCGGCTGCACGGCCGACGTCTGGGAGACCACCTACCTCCAGACCCTCCACGGCGACGACGCGGTCCTCGACTGGGTCAAGGGCACCGCCCTGCGCCCCGTCCTCACCGCCCTGGCCGACGACCCCGAGGCCCGCGACACCTTCCTCACCGAATACCGCGACCTGCTCCGCGAGGCCTACCCGCCCGGCCCCTACGGCACGGTCTTCCCGTTCCGCCGCATCTTCGCCGTCGCCCGCAAGGAGAAGTGATGCCCGGCCCAGCCGGTCTCGCCGCCGTCGACCACGTACAGCTCGCCGCCCCGCCCGGCTCCGAGGACGCCCTGCGCGCCTTCTACGCCGACGCCCTGGGCATGACCGAGACCCCGAAACCCCCCGTGCTCGCCGCACGCGGCGGCTGCTGGTTCACCTCCGGCCCGGTCCAGCTCCACCTGGGCGTCGAGGAGGACTTCCGCCCCGCGAAGAAGGCCCACCCGGGCCTGCGCGTGACGGGGATCGTGGAGTACGCGGCCCGCCTGGAGGCCCACGGAGTCACCACGGAATGGGACGGCAACCTCCCCGGCCACCGCCGCTTCCACGCCCACGACCCGGTCGGCAACCGGCTGGAGTTCCTGGAACCGGACGCGTGACCGACAGGCCCTACAGCTCCTTGAGCGCGTCCGCCGAGATGTCGATGTCCACCGGGAACGGCACACCCGTCTTCAGCCGGTCGTGATGGATCCCGGTCAGCGCATACGCCTTCGTCACCGGGTCCAGCTCGTAGACCCGCACGACGGGGTGCTGGTCGGTGCCGGTCATCTCGACGAGCCAGAAGTGCGGGATCCCCGCCGTCGCGTACTTGTGCGGCTTGGCCTCGCGGTCGCGGGCCTCGGAGTCGGGGGAGACGACTTCTACGGCGAGGAGGACGTCGGCGGCCTGATACCGGGTCACGTCCAGTCCGGTGATGGCCTCGGCCCGAACGACGGAGATATCCGGCTCGGGGCCATTGCGCCGGTCCAGCACCACGGTCATCTCACGGCGGACCTTCACCTCCGGCGGTGCCGTACTGCGCAGTCCCGTCACCAGCAGATCGATCATCGTGCTGTGAAAGTCTCGCTGCGGACTCACGAAAACCAGGCTCCCGTCGATCAGCTCTGTGTGCGGCGGGAGATCGGGCAGCGTGAACAGATCGTCCACGGTGTATCCGTCCTGCGGGGGCACCGGCCAGCGGGAGCTGTGCGCGGTGGTCGGCTCGGCGGTCATGGTTCCTCCCATGGACGAATCCTCTGCCCTCCCGACCACACTACGGCGGGAAATCCGCACCCGTCATCACAACGGGTGACGAACAGGGGAAGGGTGACACGGTCAGTTCTTCCGGTGCCCTATCAGCCGCGGCTTCGCCTCCAGGTTCTCCAGCCCGTGCCAGCACAGATTCACCAGATGGGCGGCGACCTCCGCCTTCTCCGGCTTGCGCACGTCCAGCCACCACTGGCCCGTCAGCGCCACCATCCCCACCAGCGCCTGCGCGTACAGCGGGGCCAGCTTCGGATCAAAACCCCGGGCCTTGAACTCCAGCCCCAGGATGTCCTCCACCTGCGTGGCGATGTCGCTGATCAGCGACGCGAACGTCCCCGTCGACTGCGCCACCGGCGAATCCCGCACCAGGATCCGGAAACCGTCCGTGTACGACTCGATGTAGTCCAGCAGCGCGAACGCCGCCTGCTCCAGCAGCTCGCGCGGATGGCCCGCGGTCAGCGCCCCCGTCACCATGTCCAGCAGCTGCCGCATCTCGCGGTCGACCACCACGGCGTACAGCCCCTCCTTGCCGCCGAAGTGCTCGTACACCACCGGCTTGGACACCCCGGCACGCGCCGCGATCTCCTCCACCGACGTGCCCTCGAAGCCCTTGTCGGCGAACAGCGCACGCCCGATGTCCAGCAGCTGCTCGCGGCGCTCCTTGCCCGTCATCCGGACCCGCCGGGCCCGGCGGGAGGGGGAAGGCCTGCTCTTCTCGCTGCTCGTGCTGCCGTCGGTCGCCACGTCGTCAATCATGCCGCGTCAGCCGGTAGGGACGTGCGCCGGGAGTCGATGCGCGCGGCATCGGGCCACCGCACATCGTCGGCCCAGCCCAGCTTCTCGAACCAGCGGATCAGCCGGGCACTGGAGTCGATCTGCCCCCGCATCACCCCGTGCCGGGCGCTCGTCGGGTCCGCGTGGTGCAGGTTGTGCCACGACTCACCGCACGACAGCACCGCCAGCCACCACACGTTCCCCGACCGGTCACGCGACTTGAAGGGACGCTTGCCCACCGCGTGACAGATCGAGTTGATCGACCACGTCACGTGATGCAGCAGCGCCACCCGCACCAGCGAACCCCAGAAGAACGCCGTCGCCGCACCCCACCACGACATCGTCACCAGACCGCCGACCAGCGGCGGAATCGCCAGCGAGACGATGGTGAAGGAGAGGAAGTGGCGCGAGATCCCCCGGATCGCCGGATCCTTGATCAGATCGGGGGCGTACTTCTGCTGCGGCGTCTGCTCCTCGTCGAACATCCACGCGATGTGCGCCCACCACAGCCCCTTCATCAGAGCCGGCAGACTCTCCCCGAACCGCCACGGCGAATGCGGATCACCCTCCGCGTCCGAGAACCGGTGGTGCTTGCGGTGATCGGCCACCCACCGCACCAGAGGCCCCTCCACCGCCAGCGAACCCGCCACCGCCAGCGCGATCCGCAACGGCCGCTTCGCCTTGAACGAACCATGCGTGAAATACCGGTGGAAACCGATCGTGATCCCATGGCAGCCGATGAAGTACATCGCCACCAGCAGCCCCACATCCAGCCAGCTCACCCCCCACCCCCACGCCAGCGGCACCGCCGCGACCAGGGCCACGAACGGCACCACGATGAACGCCAGCAACGCGAACTGCTCGACCGAACGCTTCTTGTCGCCACCCAGCGTGGCGGAGGGCAGCGAAGCCGCGGCGGCCCCGGGCTTCTCGGTCTCGTCGATCACATGTGGAGTGCTCGGCATAAGGGGGATACCTCGGAGGGTGAGGGAGAGAACACGGACGGCCGTGGCTACGGTTCCGTAACCTACGGCTTGGTAAGTATGACAGTGACCGGCCCCACAACACGAGAGGCCGCTCCAACCCGCCACACGCGGTAGCCCGCCCGCCCACGGGGTAGAGGAGGAGAGGCCCGGGTGTCCCGGGCGGCGACCACGACCCCCGCCGGGTCAACGGACACGCCGCCTGCGACGACACCTATCCTGGGAGCGTCGGACAGCGCGGTCCGCACCCGCTCGTCGGGGCGTGGCGACAGCACCGCTGCCAGCCGCAGGGCCCCGGACCCCGCCACCCGCCCCCACCACACCCACACGGGGACGGCGAAGCGAACGCACCTCCTCAATCACTGCAAGGAGCCGCACACTGTGAGCAGTGCCGACCAGACCCCTGCCGCCAGCCCCGCGCTGCGCGCCGACATCCGCCGCCTCGGCGACCTCCTCGGCGAGACCCTCGTACGCCAGGAGGGCCAGGAGCTCCTCGACCTCGTCGAGCGGGTCCGCGCCCTGACCCGCACCGACGGCGAAGCCGCCGCCGAACTCCTCGGCGACACGGACCTGGAGACCGCCGCACAACTCGTACGCGCCTTCTCCACCTACTTCCACCTCGCCAACGTCACCGAGCAGGTCCACCGCGCCCACGAAATGCGCGACCGCCGCTCCGCCGAGGGCGGCCTGCTGGCCCGCACCGCCGACCGCCTCAAGGACGCCGACCCCGAGCACCTGCGCGAGACGGTCAAGAACCTCAACGTCCGCCCCGTCTTCACCGCACACCCCACCGAGGCCGCCCGCCGCTCGGTCCTCAACAAGCTCCGCCGCATCGGGGCCCTCCTGGAGACCCCGGCCATCGAGGCCGACCGCCGCCGCCTCGACCTCCGGCTCGCCGAGAACATCGACCTCATCTGGCAGACCGACGAACTCCGCGTCGTCCGCCCGGAACCCGCCGACGAGGCCCGCAACGCCATCTACTACCTCGACGAACTCCACGCAGGCGCCGTCGGGGACGTCCTGGAGGACCTCGCCGCCGAACTGGAACGCGTCGGCGTCGAACTCCCCGCCGGCACCCGCCCCCTCACCTTCGGCACCTGGATCGGCGGCGACCGCGACGGCAACCCCAACGTGACGCCCGCCGTCACCTGGGACGTCCTGATCCTCCAGCACGAACACGGCATCACCGACGCCCTGGAGATGATCGACCACCTCCGCGGCCTCCTCTCCAACTCCATCCGCTACGCCGGAGCCACCGAGGAACTCCTCACCTCCCTCCAGGCCGACCTGGAACGCCTCCCCGGCATCAGCCCCCGCTACAAGCGGCTCAACGCCGAAGAGCCCTACCGCCTCAAGGCCACCTGCATCCGGCAGAAGCTCATCAACACCCGCGAACGCCTCGCCGAAGGCACCCCCCACCGCCCCGGCTGCGACTACCTCGGCACCGCCGAACTCATCACCGACCTGGAACTCATCCAGACCTCCCTGCGCAAGCACAAGGGCGGCCTCTTCGCCGACGGCCGCATGGACCGCACCATCCGCACCCTCGGCGCCTTCGGCCTCCAGCTCGCCACCATGGACGTACGCGAACACGCCGACGCCCACCACCACACCCTCGGCCAGCTCTTCGACCGCCTCGGCGAAGAATCCTGGCGCTACGCCGACATGCCCCGCGACTACCGGCAGAAGCTCCTCGCCAAGGAACTCCGCTCCCGCCGCCCCCTCGCCCCCACCCCGGCCCCCCTCGACGCGGCCGGCGAGAAGACCCTCGGCGTCTTCCACACCATCAAGCAGGCCTTCGAACGCTTCGGCCCCGAAGTCATCGAGTCCTACATCATCTCGATGTGCCAGGGCGCCGACGACGTCTTCGCCGCCGCCGTCCTCGCCCGCGAAGCCGGACTCATCGACCTCCACGCCGGCTGGGCCAAGATCGGCATCGTCCCGCTCCTGGAAACCACCGACGAGCTCAAGGCCGCCGACGTCATCCTCGACGCGATGCTCGCCGACCCCTCCTACCGCCGCCTCGTCTCCCTCCGCGGCGACGTCCAGGAGGTCATGCTCGGCTATAGCGACTCCTCCAAGTTCGGCGGCATCACCACCTCCCAGTGGGAAATCCACCGCGCCCAGCGACGCCTCCGCGACGTCGCCCACCGCTACGGCGTACGCCTGCGCCTCTTCCACGGCCGCGGCGGCACCGTCGGCCGCGGCGGCGGCCCCTCCCACGACGCGATCCTCGCCCAGCCCTGGGGCACCCTCGAAGGCGAGATCAAGGTCACCGAACAGGGCGAGGTCATCTCCGACAAGTACCTCATCCCCGCCCTCGCCCGCGAAAACCTCGAACTGACCGTCGCGGCCACCCTCCAGGCCTCCGCCCTGCACACCGCCCCCCGCCAGTCCGACGAATCCCTCGCCCGCTGGGACGCGGCCATGGACACCGTCTCCGACGCGGCCCACGACGCCTACCGCAAGCTCGTCCAGGACCCCGACCTCCCCGCGTACTTCCTCGCCTCCACCCCGGTCGACCAGCTCGCCGACCTGCACCTGGGCTCACGGCCCTCCCGCCGCCCCGGCTCCGGCGTATCGCTCGACGGACTGCGGGCCATCCCCTGGGTCTTCGGCTGGACCCAGTCCCGCCAGATCGTCCCCGGCTGGTACGGCGTCGGCTCCGGCCTCAAGGCCCTGCGCGAAGCCGGACTCGACACCGTCCTCGACGAGATGCACGAGCACTGGCACTTCTTCCGGAACTTCCTCTCCAACGTGGAGATGACACTCGCCAAGACCGACCTGCGCATCGCCCGGCACTACGTCGACACACTCGTCCCCGACGAGCTCAAGCACGTCTTCGACGCCATCGAGGCCGAACACGCACTGACCGTCAGAGAAGTCCTCAAGGTCACCGGCTCCACCGAACTGCTCGGCACCAGCCCGGTACTCCAGCAGACCTTCGCCATCCGCGACGCCTACCTGGACCCGATCTCCTACCTCCAGGTCTCCCTGCTCGACCGCCAGCGCCAGGCCGCAGCACGCGGCGACGAGCCCGACCCGCTCCTCGCCCGCGCCCTGCTGCTCACCGTCAACGGCGTCGCGGCAGGACTCCGCAACACCGGCTGACCCGCCGACGCATGAGTGCCCCGTCGGCCGGGCCGACGGGGCACTCGTATGTCTCAAACCCACACCGCACACCACGAGCGGGCGAGCGGACCGGTGAGGAGCGGATCAGACCGGAACCGAACCGGGCCGCGGCCGGCACATCGCCGACGCGACGCGGTCCGCCGACCGGCCGTCACCCCTGCGCGGCCTACTGCCGGGCGGCGCGGCGGCGGCGTGTCACCAGGAAGGCACCGCCACCCGCGAGGGCGACGGCGACGGCGGCCAGGATGCCCACCGGGGCGCTGGAGCCCGTCTCGGCCAGGTCACCCCCGCCGGTGCCCGTGCTCTCGGAGGCGGACGGCGTCGCGCCCGGGGTCTCCGACGTGGTCGGAGTCGGCGTGCCGGCCGACGGCGTCGCACTCGGCTCGTCCGTCGGAGTACCGCTCGGAGTGCCCGAAGGAGTGCCGGTCGGAGTGCCGCTCGGGGTACCCGTGGGGGTGTCGGTCGGAGTGTCCGTCGGCTCGGTCGCCGACGGCGTCGGAGTCGGAGTCACCGAGGCCGGGCAGGTGTGCGACAGGTTGAACTTGCCGTGCTTGACCGTGCCGTCGATCTCGGCCTCGACCGCGGTCAACTTGGCACCCGGCTCGGAAGAGGCGTAGGCATGGTCGTCCTTGGGCGGGCCGAAAACCGTGATCACCTGTTCACCGCCCGGCTCGAAGGTCACCGTCAGCTTCGTGAACGTCGCGGTGTTACCGGGAAGGATGAAGTGCCAGCCGTCCCTGTCGGCGGGAACCCCCGGGCAGGTGCCGCCGGAGTATCCATCCGCTATCAGCGGCAGCTCCTGACGGAGAGTGGGGTGGTCCGCATCGCCGCCGGTGGCCGCGGCGAGGGGCGCCATCGTGAGGCACGTCGTCATGGCGGCGACCAGCACGCCGAAAGAGGTCAAGGAGCGTCGCATGGGCAGTCGTCCATCTGAGAGTCGGAGGGTGCCTCGAAGAGTGGCGAGGGCAGACTAACCCCACCACCGAGCCGCCCTCGACCACCTGCCCATAACGATCGCGGCAGCCCCTCCCGGGCATCCGTCACACCACCAGCAACGCCGTCACCAGGAGCAACCCGCCCACCCCCGCCAGTGACCACACGGTCCCCAACGAAGGTCTCAGGAGTTGTACGCGCTCTGCGCCCGCTCCAGCCCCTCCGCCAGCAGACACTCCACCGCGTCCGCCGACCGGTCCACCAGGAACGCCAGCTCCTTGCGCTCGGTCGACGAGAAGTCCTTCAACACGAAATCCGCGACCTGCATCCGCCCCGGCGGCCGCCCGATCCCGAACCGCACCCGGTGATAGTCCGCACCCATCGCCTTCGTCATCGACTTCAGCCCGTTGTGCCCGTTGTCCCCGCCACCCAGCTTCAGCCGCAGCATCCCGTAATCGACATCCAGCTCGTCATGCACCGCCACGACATGATCCGTCGGCACCTTGTAGAAGTCCCGCAGCGCCGTCACCGGCCCCCCCGACAGATTCATGTACGACATCGGCTTCGCCAGGACCACCCGACGACTCGCCGGACCCGGCGGGCCGATCCGCCCCTCCAGGACCTGCGCCTGCGCCTTCTGCGCCCGCTTGAACTTCCCACCGATCCGCTCGGCCAGCAGATCGGCGACCATGAACCCGACATTGTGCCGATTCGCCGCGTAGTCGGGACCGGGATTGCCCAGGCCCACGATGAGCCAGGGGTCAGTGGCGTCGGACATCAGCGCTCGGTCTCCTCACATAAGGCCTACGGCACACGGCATCTACGGCATACGGCATACGTCCACGGCTCACGGCCACGGCACAGGCAAACGGGGCGGTGGCTCCCCCGAAAAGGGAAACCACCACCCCGTCAGTCAAGCAGGTGGAACAGGTCAAACAGAGGGAACGCCGAGCGGTACGGCTCAGGCCTCGGCGGTCTCGGCACCCTCGCCCGCGGCCGGCTCCTCCGCCTGCGCGGCGACGACCTGGATCACGATGGCGTCCCCGTCACCGGCGAGCACGGAGCCCTTCGGCAGCGGGATGTCCTTGGCGGCGATCGAGTCACCGGCGTCCAGACCCGCGACGGAAACCGTCACGGACTCCGGGATGTGGGTGGCCTCGGCCTCGACGAGCAGCGTGTTCAGCACGAACTCCAGCAGGTTGGAACCCGGCGCCAGGTCGCCCTCGGCGTGCACCGCGATCTCGACCTCGACCTTCTCGCCACGCGTCACCGTCAGCAGGTCGACGTGCTCGATGGTGCCCTTCAGAGGGTGACGCTGCACAGCCTTCGGGATGACCAGCGCGTCCTTGCCATCGATCTCCAGACCGATCAGCACGTTGGCCGTACGCAGCGCCAGCAGCAGCTCGTGACCCGGCAGCGTGACGTGGACCGGCTCGGCACCGTGGCCGTAGACGACCGCGGGAACACGGCTGGAACGACGCACACGGCGGGCAGCGCCCTTGCCGAACTCGGTACGGACCTCAGTGGCGAGCTTGATCTCAGCCATGGTTGCACTCCTCGTCAGGTGGGTGAGCCGTCGGGAGACGGAACACGAACGGTCACCCGGCCCACGACAGGCCTGCTACGAAGAGCGCGTCGATAACGGACCGCCGTACACACAGGTACGGCCTCCCTCGCCGAGCAACTCCGTGAGTCTACCCGGCGGGGAGGCCGCACCCCAAAGTGGATCACCACAGGCCGATCAGCACCACCGCCGACACCACCGCCGGCCCTGCCACCAGCCCTGCGGTCAGCCTTGCTCCTCGAAGAGGCTCGTCACCGAACCGTCCTCGAACACCTCACGCACCGCACGCGCGATCGTCGGCGCGATCGAAAGCACCGTGATCTTGTCCAGCTCCAGCTCACCCGGCGTCGGCAGCGTGTCCGTGAACACGAACTCACTCACCTTCGAATTCTTCAGCCGGTCCGCCGCCGGACCCGACAGCACCCCGTGCGTCGCCGTCACGATGACGTCCTCCGCACCGTGCGCGAACAGAGCGTCCGCCGCGGCACAGATCGTGCCACCGGTGTCGATCATGTCATCGACCAGCACGCAGACCCGGCCCTCGACATTACCGACGACCTCATGGACCGAGACCTGGTTCGGCACATCCTTGTCACGACGCTTGTGCACGATCGCCAGCGGCGCGTCCAGCCGGTCGCACCAGCGGTCGGCGACACGGACACGACCCGCGTCCGGAGACACCACCGTCAGCTTGGAACGGTCGACCTTCGCGCCCACATAGTCCGCCAGAATCGGCAGCGCGAACAGATGATCCACCGGACCGTCGAAGAAGCCCTGGATCTGGTCCGTGTGCAGATCCACAGTGAGAATCCGGTCCGCACCCGCCGTCGCCATCAGGTCCGCCACCATGCGCGCCGAGATCGGCTCACGCCCACGGTGCTTCTTGTCCTGACGGGCATACCCGTAGAACGGCACGATCACCGTGATGGAACGCGCCGAAGCACGCTTCAGCGCGTCCAGCATGATCAGCTGCTCCATGATCCACTTATTGATCGGAGCCGTGTGGCTCTGGATCAGGAAGCAGTCCGCGCCACGTGCCGACTCCTGGAAGCGCACATAGATCTCACCGTTGGCGAAATCGAAGGCCTTCGTCGGCACGAGACCGACTCCGAGCTGATGGGCGACCTCCTCGGCAAGCTCGGGGTGGGCGCGGCCGGAGAAGAGCATCAGTTTCTTCTCGCCGGTCGTCTTGATCCCGGTCACAGCACAGTCTCCTCAGACGTGTATCTGGCGCTGCACGCATAGGTCCCGATGTGCAACGAGCCAGCCGAAATGGGTGAGCATCTATCACGGTACGCCGTCACCGGCGCACCTGTTTCCGGTCAGCTTTGCCCGTCGGTCCCCTCTGACGACGCCTGAGCGGCCTGCGCGGCAGCGCTGCCCGGCCGCTTCCGGGCCACCCAACCCTCGATATTCCGCTGCTGGCCCCGCGCCACGGCCAGCGAACCAGCAGGCACGTCCTTGGTGATGACCGACCCGGCGGCCGTGTAGACCCCGTCCCCGACCGTGACCGGCGCCACAAACATATTGTCCGATCCGGTACGGCAGTGAGAGCCGATCGTCGTGTGATGCTTGGCCACACCGTCGTAGTTCACAAAGACGCTCGCCGCACCGATATTGGTGTGGTCGCCGATCGTCGCGTCACCGACGTAACTCAGATGCGGGACCTTGGTCCCCTCCCCGATCGTCGCGTTCTTCATCTCCACGTACGTACCGGCCTTGGCCTTCGTCCCCAGCCGCGTCCCCGGCCGCAGATAGGCGTACGGACCGACCAGCGCCCCCGCCCCGACCTCCGCCGAGTCCGTCACCGAGTTGTCCACCCGGGCCCCGGCACCGACGACGGTGTCCTCGATCCGCGAGTTCGGCCCCACCTCACAGTCCTCCGCCAGGTGGGTCGTCCCCAGCAGCTGCGTCCCCGGATGCACGAGCGCATCACGCTCGTACGTCACCGTCGCGTCGATCAGCGTGGACGCCGGGTCCACCACGGTCACCCCCGCGAGCATCGCCCGCTCCAGCAGCCGCTCGTTCAGCAGCCCGCGCGCCTGCGCCAACTGGAGCCGGTTGTTGATGCCGAGGATCTCCCGGTGATCGCCCGCCACCGACGCCCCGACCCGGTGCCCCGCCTCGCGCAGGATGGACAGCACATCGGTGAGGTACTCCTCGCCCTGGCTGTTGTCGGTACGCACCTTGCCCAGCGCGTCGCCCAGCAGCCGCCCGTCGAACGCGAACACCCCGGAGTTGATCTCCCGGATCGCCCGCTGCTCGTCGGTGGCGTCCTTGTGCTCGACGATCTCGGTGACCGCACCGGTGGCGGGGTCGCGCACGATGCGCCCGTAGCCGGTGGAGTCCGGGACCTCGGCGCTCAGGACGGTCACCGCGTTGGCGTCGGCGGCGTGCGCGGCGGCGAGCGCGCCGAGCGTCTCGCCGGACAGCAGCGGGGTGTCGCCGCAGACGACGATCACGGTGCCCTCGATGCTCCCGCCCAGCTCCTCAAGCCCCATGCGGACGGCGTGCCCGGTCCCGTTCTGCTCCGCCTGGAAGGCGGTGCGCACCGGGGAGTCGCCGGCGTTCAGGTGCGCGGTGACCTGCTCACTGGCATGGCCGACGACCACGACGAGGTGCTGGGGGTCCAGCTCACGGGCGGCGGCGACGACATGTCCGACGAGCGAGCGCCCGGAGATCTCGTGCAGGACCTTGGGAGTCTTCGACTTCATGCGGGTGCCCTCACCCGCTGCGAGGACGACGACGGCTGCCGGGCTGGTTGCGCTCACGGATGTGCCCTTCGGCTTCGGGTGGTGGTCATCCGCAGGATACCGGGGGTGTTTCCGGTGGAAACGGGTGCGGGCCCCGACCGGTGTGGTCGGGGCCCGTGTGCGCTGCTCCCGGGGAAGGACTCGAACCCTCATGATCAGATCCAAAATCTGACGTCTTGCCCTTAGACGACCCGGGATGGGCGTGATGTCCGATTCTCTTGATCGGCTCTTTTTGCAGCACCTACTATGCCGCACCAGGAGCCCTCGATGCGACGGTACAGCTCGGCGCTTTTCAGGACACGTACCGAGAGGCAGCCCCGGTAGTTCTCGCCGACGTTCTTTCGATTGGTCTTGGGTGAGTGCTTCTTGAGGGAAGTCTTGCCGAACGCTGAAGGGTCTGCGCCGGTGAGGGTGAGCCAGTATCGCTCGGCTGCCGTGATATCCGCGGTCTCGTGGATGTGGACGTGGAAGCGCAGGTGCTCCTCGGCCACGTCCAGCAGGCGGAGCCAGGCGAGGAAGACCTCGATCATGCCGGGGTCGCTGTTGACGAAGGTGACCCGCTCCTGGGTGCGGTACGGCTTGGACTTGGAGCCCTCTGCCCAGTAGAGGCCTACGCCGAGCAGGAAGAGTTCGCGGTCGGTCATCCCGCCGATATCGTCCTCCGCCTTGCGCTTCGTTGCCTGACGTTCCACGTCACGTCGCTTCAGTGTCGCTTCCCAGCCGCGCCGCCCGATGGCGGAGGACTCCTCCAGGGTCCGCTTGCGCTCAGGCTTCGGCAGATCCCGTACCCACAGCGAGATCGAACTTTTCGAGCATCCCAGCTCCATCTGGATCTGGTCGTACGTCATGCCCTGGAGCCGCAGCTCACGTGCCTGCGCCCGCACGCCGTCCTTGGCGTTCGGCCGCTTCGTCCACTCCGGGGCGGGTTCGCCGTCCAGGAGCCGGTTGAGGATGTCGTTGTTGTCGACGTGGATCCGGTCGCGGATCTGGCGGCGGCTGAGCCCCTCCCGGCGCAGCGCCACCGCCTGCTCGCGTAAGCCCTCGAAGTCGGCGTACTTGCTTGTGGTTTCCGTCATACGGTGATCGTCATCCGGAATGCGGACGTCCGGGTCGAAAACGCGGTCGATTCGCCATTTCAGGCGATCGGCATGTGTTTCGTGCTTGTTCGAGTGCGGAACGTGCTGTTGCCGGTCACCCGTAAATGGGATGCGTCCGCCCGTAGGCTGGATGCCATGACCGCAACGGGGGCAGACCGGGAGGCGGCGGGATCGACCACCCGCGGCTACTGGTGGTGGGAGCGGCGACGTGGTGTCGCCCTGGACGTGGGACTGGCGCTGGTGTCGGCGCTGGAGTGTGGCCTGGAGGGGGTGGAGTTCGCCCGGAGCACCGGGGTGCCGGTGCCGGTGGGTGTGGTGTTCGGGCTGTTGGCGGGTTCGGTGCTGCTGGTGCGTCGGCGGTGGCCGATCGCCGTGGTGCTCGTGACGATCGCGATGACGCCCGCCGAGATGGGTTTCCTGATGGCCCTGGTGGGCCTCTACACGCTGGCCGCGTCCGAGGTGCCGCGCCGGATCACCGTGGTGCTGGCGGGGATGGCGCTGGTGGGGACGTTCGTCGTCACCTATGTGCGGCTGCGGCAGAGCGTGGCCGAGCAGGATGATTTCGGGCCGGGGGACTGGTACGTCCCGCTGATGTCCGTCTTCATGGCGGTGGGGCTCACGGCCCCGTCGGTGTTGTTCGGCCTCTACATAGGGGCCAGGCGCCGTTTGATGGAGAGTCTGCGGGAGCGGGCGGATTCGCTGGAGCGGGAGCTGTCGCTGCTCGCGGACCGGGCCGAGGAGCGGGCCGAGTGGGCGCGTACGGAGGAGCGGACCCGGATCGCCCGGGAGATGCACGATGTGGTCGCCCACCGGGTGAGCCTGATGGTGGTCCATGCGGCTGCCCTTCAGGCCGTCGCGCCGAAGGATCCGGCGAAGGCGGTGCGGAACGCGGCGTTGGTCGGGGACATGGGCCGGCAGGCGCTGACGGAGCTGCGCGAGATGCTCGGGGTGCTGCGGACCGGGGACGCGCTGGTCGCGCCCGCCGCCGCGGGGGCGGTTCCGCTGGCGTCGGTGAAGCAGGTGGCCGTGGTCGCCGCTGCCGCCGCGTCGGAGGACGGGCCTCGGCTGGCGGAGCTGGAGGCGCTGGTGGCGCAGTCGCGGCAGGCGGGGATGACGGTGGAGCTGTCGGTGGACGGTGAGCTGCGGCCGTATGCGCCGGAGGTCGAGCAGACGGCGTTCCGGGTGGTGCAGGAGGCGCTGACGAACGTGCACAAGCATGCGGCGGGTGCGCGGACGTGGGTGCGGCTCGCGCATCGGGGGGCGGAGGTGGCGATGCAGGTGGAGAACGGTCCTTCGGACTCGGCGGCGGCCGATGCGGGGTTGCCGAGCGGGGGGAACGGTCTGGTGGGGATGCGGGAGCGGGTGCTGGGGCTGGGGGGTGTGTTCGTGTCCGGTCCCACGGATGCGGGGGGCTTCCGGGTCTCGGCGGTGCTCCCGTCCGGCCCGGCCGACGACTGAGGTCCGCTCACCCCGGTCTGTCTGGCGTTGAGGGTGCCTGTCTCAGCCCGTCCGGCGTTTGAGGACGGAACCCTGGTGCTGGGCAGCGTCACCCTTCCCGGGCAGCCGGGCAGCCGGGCAGCCGGGCGGCTCGGTGCGGGTCAGGCCGATGTCGGGCGGGCTCGGTGTGGGTCAGGCCGTCAGGCGGGCCGGCTGCGTGCCGGTGACCAGGGTCGCCAGTGCCTCGTCGATGTTCTGGCCGAGGAACCAGTCGCCCGTGTGGTCGATGCTGTATACCCGGCCCTCCGTGTCGATCGCCAGGACCGCCTGCTCCTCGCCCTCCGCCCCGAGTGGGCTGACCTCCGTCTCCAGGGCGCGGCCGAGGTCCCCGAGTGTCCGGGCCAGGTGGAGTCCGCTCAGCGGGTCGATGCGTACCGCGGCGGGTGCGATGTGCCGGCCGGGTGCGGACGCGGTGATGTGGAGGCCGCCGAATTCCGCCCAGGCCTCGACCGCGGCCGGGAAGACGGCGTGCTGGTGGCCGGCCGGGGAGGCGTGGGAGCGCAGTGCGTCGGCCCATTCCTCTGCCTGGCGGATGTTCCAGCGGCCGGGGTGCCAGCCCGCTTCGCGCAGGGCGGCGTCGACGGCGACGGGGAAGCGGGTGGTGGAGGTGTGCTGTTGGCGGTCGCGCATCGGTGGGCGGTCAGCCCTTCTCGGCGCTGGTCGCGGCGCCGGTGGAGGTCAGGTCGACGGGGCGTACGCCGAAGTGGGACAGGAGTGCGGAGCAGGATCGGCAGGGTGGTGCGTAGCTGCCGTGGAGGGGGTCGCCGTCCTCGCGGATGCGGCGGGCGGTGAGCCGGGAGTGTTTGAGCGCGCGGCGTGCTTCTCCGTTGGTGAGGGGTTTTCGCTGGGCGCGTTTGGAGCGTCCGCTCTCGGTGGCGGTGAGCTGGCGGGAGAGCAGTATGGCTTCGGGGCAGCGGCCGGTGAAGCGTTCGCGCTGGCCGCTGGTGAGGGTGTCGAGGAAGTCCTGGACGAGTGGGTGCAGGACCGGTGGCCGGTTTCCCTTGCCCGCGGTGCAGGTGAGTGTCTCGCCGCGTACGGACAGGGCGGCGGCCACGGCGGGGAGGATCCCGTCGCGGCGGTGGATCAGTCGGGGCGTGCGGCTGGTCTCGGTGCTGCTCCAGGTGAGTCGCGGATCCCCTGATGTGACGGTTTGTGTGGAATGCATCGTGCTGACGTCCCTCCCTGCAATCCCCCGAGTTGCGGGGACAGCCTGCCAAATGTGCCAGGTGGTGGGGAAGCTGGGTCGGGGAAAGGCGTCTGCGTGTCGCCCGAAGGTGCGAGACCGTCGCCTCACTGTCACGTGAATGTGACGGTTCGTGACGGAACCGGCGGGACGGGATGCCCTGTTGTCCCACCGCTTAGGCTGTGCGGAACACCGGACGCAGCAGGGGGCATCAGCCATGACGACAGGTCGGCTCGGGCAGCAAGCCGCGCCACCGAACGCGGCCTATGCCGGGCAGGTCGTGAACTTCCCGGATCCGGTCCGGGCGTCGCGTCACCCCGGAGGGGTGCGGATGGACGGGAGCGGCCGCCCGGTTCTTTCGCCGTACGCGCGCGCCGTCGCCGAGATCGCCGATCCGCCTCCGGGTTTCGGCATCGATGAGCTGCGCCTCACCGACTATGTGTCGGCGAACGCGGCGATGGCGGCGAGCGGTCATGACCTGTGGGACACGATTCCCGCGGTGGCGACCCCGCACGGCTGGACCTGGCACCACGTGCCGGGTGGCCGGCGGATGGAGCTGGTGCCGGTCGAGGTGAAGGCGCTGCTGCGTCATCACGGTGGTCTGGCGGGTACGGACGTGGACCAGAACCGGCGGGGTACCCGCCCGTTGCAGGAGACCCGTCCGGCGCACTTCCGGTTGCCGAAGGGTGCGGGTGCGGTGAGTGAGCAGCAGGTTCAGGGTGTCGAGGAGGATCTCGGGTACCGGCTGCCCGGCGCGTACCGTTCGTTCCTGAAGGCGGCGGGCGGTTCGGCTCCGGTGGGTGCGGCGCTGGACGCGGAGCTGGGGCTGCTGGTGGACCAGCCGTTCTTCACGGTGCGTGACGAGGCCGCGGTGAACGACCTGGTGTATGTGAACAAGTGCCTGCGGGACCATTTCACCAAGGATTTCCTGGGTGTCGCGTTCGTTCAGGGCGGGATCGTCGCGGTGAAGGTGCGCGGTGAGGATCTCGGTTCGGTGTGGTTCTGCCCGTACGACGATGCCCGGGATCAGGACGGCTGGAGTGTCCAGGAGCGTGTGGAGCGGCTGTTGCTGCCTTGCGGCGCGGACTTCGACGCCTTCCTTCAGCGGCTGGCGGGTAATCCGCCGGAGCTGGAGACCGTGGCGAACCTGATGGTGGACGGCGGCTTCGCGCGCGCTGTCCCGGTGGAGGGGTGAGCGCGGTGGTGACTTTCGCGCAGGCGCAGGAGCGGGCGGACGAGTGGATCAACGGTGACGTGCCCGCGTATCAGTACCGTGAGGTGCGGGTCCGTGAGTTCGAGCTGGGTTTTGTGGTGTGGGCCGAGGACCGGCCGGAGGGCCCTGTCTCGGACGGGGGCCGTCAGCGGCTGGTGATCGCCCGGGACAGTGGTGAGGCGACGTTGTGGCCGGGGTTGCCGGTGGGTGAGGTGATCCGGCGGTACGAGGAGGAGTACGGGGTTCCGGCCGGTGCTCCGGCCGCCGCGCCGGAGCCGCCGCAGCGGGTGGATCTGAATCAGACGTCGTTCTTGTTGACGCCGCCGGAGTGGCTCCAGGAGGCGGCGGACAAGCTGGGGATTCCGGATCGTCGTGCGGAGCGGGGGGATGCGGAGGCGGCTGAGCCGTCGTCGTCTCCTTCTTCGCCGGCTTCCCCGGCAGTTTCCCCCTCTCCGTCTCCCTCCCCGTCCCCGTCTCCTTCGGCATCGGTATCGGCGTCGGGTGAGACCCCCGTTCCTGGTCCTGCCGTCGCGTCGGACGCGACACCCCCGTCCTCCTCCTCTCCCTCTTCTTCCGCCGGGGGCTCCGCCGCGTCGTGGCCCGCCGCCGGAGACGCCCACGAGCCCACGGCTTCCGATGGCGTGCCCGCGGGGGCGACCCCCTGGGCGGGTACGGACACCAACTCCGACTCCGACGACGGGGCTGTTCCGCTGCCCGCGACGGTGTTCGCGCCGCCGCTGTCGGGGACGGACGACGAGGAGGCTCCGCCGCCGGTCGTCCCGGCGGAGGCGCCCACCGCGCTGATGTCCGGGGGCAGCCAGCTGCCGCGTACGCAGGTGGCGCCGGCTCTCCGGCCTGAGCAGGTTGCGCAGGGCGGGGCCGGTGACATCGCGGACGCGGCCACCGGCAAGGCCGCGGTGCCGCCGCGCGGGGCGCGTGGGGGCGGGGCGTCGACTCCTCCGCCGCCCGGTGCGCCGGGGGTTCCCGGTGTGCCTCCGGGGGCGACGCCGCCGCCTTCGGGTCCGGGTGCGCCCGGTGCTCCGGCGGGCGGGTACGTCCCGACGCAGCTCGTCTCCCAGCTCGGCCCGCCCGGTGCGACGCCGCCGCCGGGCCCGCCGCCGGGTTCCACTCCGCCTCCCGGTCCTCCCGGGCCTCCCGGTCCGCCGCCCGGTGCCACGCCGCCTCCGGGGGGTGGGGTGCACCATGCCGCGACGATGCTCGCCGACGGGAGCAGTATCGGTGCGGGCGTCCCGGGTGCGCCCAGGCCGCCGGGTCCGCCCGGTGCTCCGCAGCCTCCCGGTCCGCCGGGTGTTCCGGGTGCTCCGCAGCCTCCCGGTCCGCCGGGTGCCACGCCGCCTCCGGGGGGCGGGGTGCACCACGCGGAGACGATGTTCGCGGCTCCGGGTCAGGTCGGGCCGCCCGGTCCTCCTGGTCCGCCCGGTCCTCCCGGGGTCCCGGGCGGTTCGCTGGGCGGGGCCCCCGGTCCCGTACCGCAGCCGCCGGGTCCGCCCGGTCCGCCGCCCGGTGCGCACACGCCGCCGCCTCCGGCGTACGGCTATCCGCAGCAGCCCACCGGTCAGCCGACCGTGGGCCCCGGCTACCAGGCCGTGCTGCGGTTCCGGGCGCCGGACGGCAGTGAGCAGCAGCTGATCCGCCGCTCGGCGCCGGGCACCCCGCACCCCGAGTGGCAGATGCTGCACGAGCTGCGGGCGATGAACGTGCCGCCGCAGCAGGTCATCGAGCTGCACACCGAGCTGGAGTCCTGTGAGCTGCCGGGCGGGTACTGCGCCCGGATGATCCGGGAGACCTGGCCGCAGGTGCGGATCACCAGCGTCGCCCCGTACGGCACGGATCACGCCAGCCGGCAGCAGGGTATGCGGCATCTGCTGACGCACCAGGGCGAGCTGCACCAGGTCGCGGACGGCCCGGCGCGGCCCGCGCCGGTGCGGGCGCCGCTGCCGCAGTTGCCGCCCGCGCCCGCGCTGCCGCCGGAGGCGGTGGCCGAGGAGCTGGCGCAGGCGTTCGGGCCGCAGGGCATTCTGCGGTTCGACCAGCGGGCGGTGTCCCGTCAGGGGGTGCCGGAGGTCGTCGCGCACACGTTGGTGTGGGCGGGGCTGCCCGCCGATTTCGGGCCGTTCTTCTGGGCGCAGCCGGGGCAGCCGGTGGTGCCGACGCTGGCCGAGCTGGCGGCGCAGCGTCAGGTGCGGCCCGCGCCGGACGCGGGGTCGTATCTGGTGATGGGTACGGACTTCGGCCGGGCGCTCTGTGTTCAGTACGGGACGGCGAACATCGTGGCCGTTCCGGTGGAGGCGGGGCCCGGCGGGCAGTCGGTGCCGCCGCAGTTCGTGAACACGGGGCTGCCGGAGTTCGTGCGGTCGATGGCGTTGCTGGGCCGGATGTGGCGGCTGAGGTTCGGGCTGAACCCGGAGCAGGCGGGCCGTTGGACCGTCGACTTCCAGGCACAGCTGGTGGCGCTGGACCCGGCGGCGCTGGCGTCGCCGGAGAGCTGGTGGTCGGTGCTGCTGGAGCAGATGTGGGATGGCCTGATCTGAGCCGTACGCAGGGCTGAGCGGCGAGCGCGCAGGAGGCGCCCGGACCCGGGAAGGGGTCCGGGCGCCTTGTCGTGTGCCGGGGCGGCGGGCCGGTGGTACCGGTTCGCCCGGGTCTGTGATGCCGGTCGCTTCCGGCCTGAATGCTGCTGATCGATTCCGACTTCCGGCACCAATTGCCGCATCCTTGACGTATCGCGGGGAGGCCCGCGTGCGTCCGTGTGTCGGCGTGTCCGTATGTCGTGTCCGTGTGTCGTAGAAGGGCTTCAGGCTATGAGTGCTGGACCGGTGTCCGCGTTCGACGTCGTCGGCGTGCGGGGGCGTGGTTACCGCCCGGAGCAGGTGGACCGGGCGATGGCCGCTCGGACGGCCGAGCGGGACAGCGCGCTCGCGGAGGTCTCGCGGCTGACGGGTGTGGTGGAGGAGCTGGCTGAGGGGGCGGCCCGGCTGGCGGAGACCGCGGCGGCGCTGCCCGAGCAGGACTACGCGGAGCTGGGGGAGCGGGCCCAGCGCATTCTGGGGCTGGCGCGGGAGCAGGCCGAGTCGCTGCGGGCGGACGCGGAGGCGGCGGGCCAGCAGCTGGCGGACGCGGCCGAAGCGGCGGGCCGGGCGGCCGGGGACGTGGCGCGCGAGGCGGCGGACGTGGTGCGTGCGGCTGCGGTGGCGGCGGCGCAGGAGCGGGTCGCCGAGGCGGTCCGGGAGGCGGAGGGGATGCTCGCCTCGGCCCGCGCGGAGGCGGGGGAGGTGCGCGGGGCGGCCGAGACCGCGATGGCGCGGACCCGTGACCGTACGGCGAGTGTGCTGGCCCACCAGGAGCAGGAGCACGCGGAGCGGCTCAAGGCGGCCGAGGCCGAAATGGCCGCAGGGGAGGCGGCGTTGGAGGCCCGGCTCGCGGAGCTGACGGAGCGGGCCGAGGCGCTGCTCGCGGAGGCGGGCCGGGACCTCGCCGCCACGCAGGAGGCGGCCCGGCACGGTCAGGAGGACGCGGAGGCGCGGGCGGCGGAGCTGCTGTCGCAGGCCCGGGTCCGTGAGGAGCGGGTGGTCCGGGAGACGGAGCGGATCCTGCGGGAGCACGAGGAGGGCCGCGAGGAGGTCCAGGCGCACATGGCGCATGTGCGCAGTTCGCTGGCGGCGCTGACGGGGCGGGTGGCGGCGGAGGAGGGCTGAGGAGGGCGGAGGGCAGGCGCGGCCCTTCGGCGGGCAGGCGCGGCTCTTCGGCGGGCAGGCGCGGCTCTTCGGCCCCCGGTACTCGGCCCCCGGACCGCCCCGCCGGTATTCGGCCCCCGGTACTCGGCCCCCGGACCGCCCCGCCGGTATTCGGCCCCCGGTACTCGGCTCCCGGACTGTCCCCCGGTACTCGGCCCCCGGTACTCGGCTCCCGGACTGTCCCCCGGTACTCGGCCCCCGGCCTTCCGCAAGCGGTCTGGTTTATCGCTGCGGAATTGGTCCGGGATGCCGAGCCGTTCGGTGCCTACGGTGGTGCCAGTTCCGCCGGGCGCACGCCCGGCGCGAGAGCCGGCCCCCTCGTGGTGGCCCCTGTGCCGAGGAGTTCCGCATGCTGCGACGCCGTATCGGAGGACCCGCAGGTCCCCTTGCCAGTGCCCTGTCCCTGGGCACGTTGCCCTTCGGCACGACGGTCGACGAGAAGACGTCCTTCGCCATCCTGGACCGGTTCGTGGAGGCGGGCGGCAACCTCCTCGACACCGCCAACAACTACGCGTTCTGGGCGCCCGGCGGGACCGGGGACGAGAGCGAGGCCACCATCGGCCGGTGGCTGGCGGCCCGGGGCCCGGAGCTGCGTGACCGGGTGCTGATCTCCACCAAGACGGGCGCGCGCCCCACGGTTCCCGGTACCGGTCTGGAGACGGCCGAGGGGCTGTCCGGGGCCGTCGTCCGCAAGGCGGCGGAGGACAGCCTGCGACGCCTCGGTGCGGACCGGATCGACGTGTACTGGTCCCATATCGAGGACCGGACCGTCCCGTTGGAGGAGACGGTCGAGGCGTTCGACGCGCTGGTCGGGGCGGGGAAGGCGGTGGTGCTCGGCTGCTCGAACCACGCCACCTGGCTGACCGAGCGGGCCCGCGCGACGGCCCGCGCCGGTGGGATGACCCCGTACACGTGCGTCCAGCAGCGCTACTCCTACCTCCAGCCGCGCTTCGACCTGGGCCTGCCGGAGACCGGCCACGTGCACGTCACGCGGGAGCTGCTCGACTATGTGCGGGGTGAGGCGGACATGACGCTGATGGTGTACTCGTCGCTGATCTCGGGCGCCTACACGCGGCCGGACAAGCCGCTGCCGGAGGCGTACGACCACCCGGGCAGCGTGCGGCGCCTCGCGGTGCTCGGTGAGGTGGCCGACGAGCTGGGGGCGAGCGTGAACCAGGTGGTGCTGGCCTGGCTGATGGCCGGTGACCCGCCGGTGGTCCCGATCGTCGGGGCGAGTTCGGTGGAGCAACTGGACGAGATTCTGGGGGCGGTGGAGCTGCGCCTGCCGGGGGAGCTGAAGGGCCGCCTGGACGCGGCGGCGCTCGGGGGTGTCTGACCATTCCCGTCTGCCTCGCGGGCGACGACGGGAATGGTCAGACCCCCCTCGGCCCGGCCACCGGCTGACGGACCGGCGGCCCTGCTCAGTGGCCGCGCGCTCCGGCCCGTACGTGTGCGATGGCGTGGGCCAGGCGCTGGACGGCGCCCGGTACCGCCTGGTCGGTGAGGTTTCCGTAGCCGACGACGAGGGTCGACGTGGCCGGTGTACCCCCGGTGGCCTCGGTCGCGCGGTAGTCGTCCAGCCTCGCCAGGCGCACGTCCGCCCGTGCCGCCTCCTCCACCACCGCGTCGGCCGGGCAGTCCTTCAGCGGGAGCAGCAGGTGGAATCCGGCGGCCGCCCCGCTGACGGCCTGTCCGGGCAGCCGGGCCGCGAGTTCGTGCAGGAGGTGGTCGCGCCGGCGTTTGTAGCGCAGGCGTGAGGCCCGCAGGTGGCGGTCGTAGGAGCCGGAGGACACGAAGCGGGTGAAGGCGTCCTGGTCGATGACCGGGGGCGGGGTGCCTCCGGTGTCCTTCGAGGTCAGGGCGGCGGTCCACCGTTCGGGAGCGGCGATCCAGCCCAGCCGTACGGCGGGGGAGAGCGTCTTGCTCAGCGAACCGAGCAGGGCGACATGGTCCGGCGCCACCCCCTGCAAGGCGCCCACGGGGTGGCGGTCGTAGCGGAACTCGGCGTCGTAGTCGTCCTCCATGACCAGCCCGTCCACCTCCCGGGCCCAGTCGGCCAGCTCCGCGCGGCGGGCGGGGGAGAGGACGACGCCGGTGGGGAACTGGTGCGCCGGGGCCACGATCACGGCCCGGACGTCCGGTGTCCCGCGCAGCACGTCGACGCGCAGCCCGTGCTCGTCCACCGGTGTCGCCACGGGGGTCAGCCCCGCTGCGGCCACGGTGAGACGCAGCTGGGTCCAGCCGGGGTCCTCGACCGCGACGCGGGTGTGTCCGGCGGCCCGCAGGGCCCGGCACAGTCGCATGACTCCGTCCAACGTCCCCGCGCAGACGACGAGTTGCCCGGTCTCCACCCGGGCGCCGCGTCCGCGCACGAGGTACGAGGCGAGCTGCCGGCGCAGTCGCGGCAGACCCGCCGCGTCGGGGTAGCCCAGTTCGTCCCAGGTCAGCTCGGTGGTCGCCGCGCGCACCATGTCGGCCCAGCGCTTGCGTGGAAACGCCCGGAGGTCGGGGACTCCCGGCAGCAGGTCGAACCGCGGTGTCCAGCGGTCCTCGCCCGCACGCGCATCACCGCGTACGGAGGCGCCCGCGTGGGCCCGTACGCGTGTGGCCGAGCCGCTGCGGGCCTCGAAATAGCCCTCGGCGACGAGTTGGGCGTACGCCTCGGTCACCACCCACCGCGAGCACCGCAGATCCGCCGCGAGGGCCCGGCTCGCGGGGAGGGCGCTGCCCGCGGCGAGGCGCCCGCTGGTGACCGCGGTGCGCAGCGCCCGGGTCAGTCGCGTGTGCAGCGGCCCCCCGGCGGACGGCTCCAGCTCCAGGAAGGTCCCCCACGCGGGCCCGGTCCGCTCACGATCGGCCGTCATGTCGAGTCGAACGGGCGGGTGTGCGGGGGCTATTCGGCGGCTACGGCGTCGATGAAGGCGGCCCAGGCAGTGGCGGGGAGGACGAGTGCGGGGCCGTGGGGGTTCTTGCTGTCACGGACGGGGACGACGCCGGGGAATCCGTCCGCCACCTCCACGCAGTCGCCGCCCTCCTCGTTGCTGTAGCTGCTCTTGCGCCAGGCGGCGGCGGTCAGATCGGGACGGGACACTCGCTGCACGGTAATCAGCCTCCAGCACGGATCGGATCAGGTCGAGCGACATCAGCGGGGGCAGCGCCATCGCCCTGAGACGATCGTAAACGAGAACGAACTGCTCGACCTCGTCCGGTTCCTCGGTCAACTGACCGTGGTGCGCGCCTTCCGTGTAGGCCACTTTGCTGCCGTCCGGCATCACCAGCACGGAAAGGGAACCGGCCAGTGCGCCGTGCGCGCCCTGGTCGAACGGCAGCACCTGAAGGGTGATGTTGGGCTCCTCGGCCATCTTCAGCAGCTTTTCCAACTGGCCGCGCATCACCGCGGATCCACCGACCGGTCGGCGGAGCACGGCCTCGTCGAGGATGATCCACAGCTCCGGCCGGTCCGGCCCGGTGAGCCGCACCTGGCGGTCGAGCCGGGCCGCGATGCGTTCCTCCAGATGATCGGCGTCCCGCAGTGAGTGGCCGAAACTCAGCAACGTCCGCGCGTACTCCGGGGTTTGCAGCAGGCCGGGCACCGCGTGCGAGGCGTACTGGCGGATCACGGACGCGCGGGCGGAGTAGGCGATGAACGCCCGCGACCAGTCCGGATACGCCTCCCGGTACACGTACGGCCAGAGGTCGATCAGCAGGTCGTCCGCCACCAGCTCCCTGTCCAGGGCCCGGGTCAGCTCCAGGGTCGGTTTCGCCCCGGTCGCGCGCTCGATCTGGGCGATGCGGCTGCCGACCACATGCGTGAGCGTGCCCACTTCGGTCTGGGTGAGTCCGGCCGCCGTACGCAGCTTGCGTACGCGCGATCCGAAGAGCGCAGCCATGGACGACTGCGGGTCAATTGCTTTGGCCATGGCGCTACTTCCGATTCTTACGGACTGGGAGGTAAGGCGCTGTCACCTTTCGAGACTAGGCCGCGCTGCCGACTCTTGAGTACGGAACGTCACGGAACCCGCACGTGTGGGTGACGTGAGGAGAGTCGAGCGAGCGGATGGTCAGCATGACCGGCAAGAGGAAGAGCGCGGCGAGGGCGACCGAGGTGGCGGGGGCCGCGGTGAGGGCGACCGGGGGGCGGGAGGCGGGTCCGGCCCGGGAGGCGGGTACGGCCGGCACGCGCGGCTTCGGGCTGACCGCCAACGGATACGGATCGCTGTCACGGCAGTTCAGCTCCACACCTCGGGGAGCCCGGCTCGCCCGCCGCACCGTGGTACGGCAGTTGGGGCACTGGGGGTTCGGGCCGATGACGGACGCGTCGTGCACGGTGGCGCTGGTGGTGGCGGAGCTGGCCGCCAACGCGGTCTGCCACGGGCGGCTCCGGGGGCGGAACTTCCAGGTGCGGGTGGACTACGAAGGCCCGGCTAGCCGCTTCCGTATCGAGGTCTCGGACGCTCTGCTCGGCCTGACGCCGGAGAGCCCGGTGCTGCCGCCGGACGACCAGGAGTCGGGGCGCGGTCTCTTCCTGGTGGAGTGCCTGGCGTCGCGGTGGGGGTGGGAGCCCCGGAACCCGATCGGGAAGACCGTGTGGGCGGAGGTGACGGCCGTCCGGCCTGCCGGTGGGCCCTGAGCGTTCCGCTCCACGCGCCCTGCCGTGCCTTGTGCGGCCTGCCCTGCCCGGCCTTACGCGACCTGCCCTACGCGACCTGCACGATCTGGATCAGGTTGCCGCAGGTGTCGTCCAGGACGGCGGTGGTGACGGGGCCCATCGTCAGCGGCTCCTGGGTGAAGCGCACCCCGAGGCCGCGCAGCCGGTCGAACTCCGCCTGTGCGTCGTCCACGGCGAACGAGGTGGCCGGGATGCCGTCCTCGACCAGGGCCGTCGTGTACGGCTTCACGGCGGGGTGCTTGTCCGGCTCCAGGAGCAGTTCGGTGCCGTCGGGGTCCTCCGGCGAGACCACGGTCAGCCAGCGGTCCTCGCCGCCGAGCGGGACGTCGTGCTTCTTCTCGAAGCCCAGTACGTCCGTGTAGAAGCGCAGGGCCTTCTCCTGGTCGTCGACGAAGACGCTGTTCAGGTGGATCTTCATGGGGCGCTCTCCGGTGCTTTCGGCCCGAGCCATCGGCTGACGATGTGCTCCAGGGGTTCGGTGTTCAGGTCGTGGAACTTGCAGCGGCCCTGGCGGCGCGTGACGACCAGGTCCGCCGCTTCCAGGACGGCCAGGTGCTGGCTGATCGCCTGGCGGGACAGGCTCAGGCCGTGTCTGGTCGCCAGCCGCGCGCATATCTCGAACAGTGTCTGGCCGTTCCGTTCCACCAGCTCGTCGAGGATGCGCCGCCGGGTGGGGTCGGCCAGGGCCTTGAAGACATCGTCCGCCATGACTCCACGATAGGCAAGCAGTGACTTGCCTATCAAGGCGGGGTCTGTCGACTCCCCGCGATGGCGTCCTGCCGGGCTGCGCGGACCGCCGGGCCAAGGGGCGGGGGAGCGGTTCCCGCCGGGACTGCCTTCTCCGAGCGGATCCGCCCGGAGAACGGCGGGGAGCGGGCGCGCGCACGGAAGATCGGAAGGACGCGCTGACGCGGCCGGCGAGAACCTACCGCTGTCCGGGCTGCTCGCCGATGGCCGCGATGACTGCGCGGGCCCAGTCGCGAGGTGCGGCCGCGTCGAGCAGGTGGATCAGGCGGGCCGTGTTCGCCCTGCGGCGGGACGGGGGTGTGGTCAGCGCGGTGTGCAGGGTGTCCACGAGGTCCTGCGGGTGGTGGGGGTCGGTGAGCAGTGCCGCGTCCCCGAGTTGCCCGGCGATGCCGGTGTGGCGGGAGAGGACGAGGATGCCCGCGCGTCCGGAGGCGGCCTGGGCGGTGAGGTATTCCTGGGCGGTGAGGTTCATCCCGTCGGCCAGTGAGGTCACCCAGAAGACGTCGGCTGCCAGATAGTGGTCCATGACCTCGGTGAAGGGGAGCGACCGGGGAACGTATTCCACCGGTTGCCATACACCGTCGCCCCAGCGGGCGTTGAGGGTGGCGATGGCTTGTTCGAGTTCGGTGCGGGTCGCCTCGTAGGCGCGGATCCCGGGCTCGGGCGGCGGGCACACGAGCCGGAAGCGCAGCCGTCCGCGCAGCTCCGGCTGCCGGTCGAGGAGGGCCGCGAGGGCGCGGATCTTGTGGACGGGGCCCTTGGCGTAGTCGAGGCGTTCCACGGACAGCACCAGCGGGCCGTCCGTTGCCGTGGTGTGGGGGGTGCGGGCGCGTGCGAGGGCCGAGACGGCTGCCTGGTCGATGCCCAGGGGGTGGACGCCTGTGCGTGGCACGGTGTTCGCGCCCCGCAACAGCTGGTGGAAGTGGCCGGCGAAGGCGGCCGTGTGAAAGCCCGCCCAGTCCAGCCGGGCGAGCGAGGCACGCAGTTGCCCGGCGGCGGGCAGGGCCCGGAAGACGTCGGGCGGAGGGAACGGGGTGTGGTGGAACAGGCCGATGGTCAGGTCCGGTCGGCTGCGCTTGAGGAGACCGGGGACGAGCCAGAGGTTGTAGTCGTGCAGCCACACGGTTCCGCCGTCGGCTGCGTGGGCGCCGATGTGGTGGGCGAAGGCGGCGTTGACGTGCTCGTAGTCGGCCCAGTGGGCCGGGTCGTGGTGGATGAGGTGCGGCTGGGACATCAGGGCCGGCCACAGTGCTTCTTTGCAGGCCCGGTGGAAGTAGCCGCTCCAGCGGGACTGCGGCACGGGCAGCAGGGCCATGGGCAGACCGTCGGGGAACGGGGCGGGCCAGGTGCCGTGTCCTTCGGCCGTGACCGCGGCGGCCCACACGGCGTGCAGGCCGCCGTCCTTGTTCTTGCCGCCGAGGATGGAGGTCAGGGTGGGCAGGATGCCGTTGGGGCTGGACGGCTGTACCCAACGTCCCTCGCTCCAGCGGGCCGGCGCGCGGTGGTAGCCGATGACCACCGGCGCGGGAGCCTTGACCCATTCGAGGTGCTGCAGAGCCGAGAGGATGGCGGCGGCACCGGCGAGGCGGGAGCGGTGGATCAGAGGGTCCTGGGGGGCCCGCTCGATGAGGGCCGGCTCGGCGTTGCCCACGATGACCCCGTGAGAGCCGAGCTGGAAGAGCGACAGGTCGTTGAGCGAGTCACCGGCGACCAGCAGGCCGGACAGGGGCCACTGGTGCTTGTGGACGAGCTGACGGACGGCCGGGCCCTTGCCCGCGTGCGGAGGCAGGACGTCGAAATAGCGTTCTTCGCTGTAGGACCAGGAGCATCCCAGGCTCGCCACGGCCGAAGTGAGGGCGCCCGTCAGCCCTTCGGGAGCCAGATGGAACGAGCAGCGCCCTTCCTGGGCGACCTCCTGGTACGTGAGCTGGGAGAAGGCGCGCAGGGTCTCCCGGACGTGTTCGTGTCCGGGCCATCCTGAGCGCAGCGGTCGCTCCAGCGCGTCGATATGGCTCATGTCGGCCGCGTCGACGACGCTGGCGCCGACGTCCGCGATGATCCACCGGGGGCGTGGGAGCAGCGGGTCCTGCCGCAGGAGCGTCCGCACGGAACTCAGGCTGCGGCCCGTCGCGAAGACGACGGTGATCTCGGGGTGACGCTCCAGTGCCCGGCGCATCCGCAGGCGGCTCTCCTGGTCCCCGCCCAGCAGTGTGCCGTCGAGGTCGGCGACCAGGACCCTTTCGCCCTCGGGTACCTGTCGGCCAGGGCCGTGAGCCCGGCGCGCGCGATCGTTCACGGCAACCCCCCTGTCTTTCCGGTCCACGTTCAGTGCGGCAGCCGTGCGAGGTGTTCGAGCCGTGCGGCGAGCTCGTCGGCGTTGAGGGCGTTGCTGGAGCCCGGCCCGGTAACGGCCGCTGTCCCGCAGGCCACTCCCGCTGCCAGACAGTCGGTCAGCGGGCTGCCGACCATCCACCGGTGCACGAAGCCCACGTTGAAGCAGTCTCCGGCCCCGGTGGTGTCCACCACCGGCACCGTGAGAGCGGCTCGGGCTGCTCGACGGCCGTTCGCGGAGGCGATCGCGCCCGCTGAACCCTGCTTGATCACCACCGTGGGCACCAGGTCGGCAAGGAGTACGAGCGCCTCGTCGACCGTGTCGGCCCCGGTCACCCGCAGCGCTTCCGACGCGTTGGGCGCGAACACGTCCACCCGGCCCAGCGCCTTGCGTACGTCGTCCATGCCGATGTGCCCGGGATAGTCCTGACAGTCCATGAACACCCGGGCCCCGTGCCGGGCTGCCGTCTCCAGGGCCTCGGTGGTGTCCGGGCCGAACCGGAGGAAGGGGAGCATCACCACCGCCGGCCGGAAGACCTCGATCAACTCTGCGAGGGGACGCGCCGTGACGGGGTCCTCGTAGGAGATCATCGCCCGGTCCCGGCGGTCGGACAGCGCCACTGTCACGTTGCGCACCGGGCGTTGGTGATGCCGGAAGCCCGCCTCGTCCATGCCTTCGCGGCGCGCCGTCGCCAGGACCTCACCGCTGAAGACGTCCGTGCCGAAATCGGCCGCCCACACCGCCCGGCGTCCCAGCCGGTGCAGCCCCATCGCCAAGGTGAACGCTCCGCCGGGCACCATGTCCAGTCCACCGGCCCCTACCTCGGTCCCCGCGCTCACCGGGCCGCGCAGATCCGTCAGGACGAGGTCGACCGAGTAGGCCCCGGCGACGAGCACCGTCGCCCGCCGGGACGACACGGGCCTCACCGGCCCGCCGCCGGGCGGTGCGTTCCACCGGGCGGCCGTTGCGGCGCGTGCTGCGGATCGGACATGGTCGGAAAGGTAATCAGACGATGACGCCCGGTCGTGATGCTGCTGGAGGAAGTGGCCATTTACCGACCCTGGTTTGCCCGGAACCGTCGTGACCGGTGCACGCGGGCCGGGCCCGGCACGATCCGAGTGAGAGGTCCTACGGAGTGTTCTGCCGGTCGGCCGCCTCCGCGCTCTCCGGGGCCGCAGCGGTCTCGGTGATGACTGGGAACCGGCGCGGGGCGAGGGTGATCAGGGCGAGCAGCGCCAGGGCCGCGGCTCCGGCGGCTCCGATGTAGATGTAGTCCACCGCCGTGTCGACCGCCCGGCGCAGGTGGTCGGTCGCCGCCGCGGAGAGGGTGCCCGGGTTCTCCAGGGCGCGGGCCGCCGCGTCCAGGTCGCCGGGGAGGCCGGGCACCGGGGCGTCGAGGAGGCGGGCGGCCAGGACGCTGTTGGCGACGGCCCCGAAGAGCGCCGCGCCGATGCTCTGGCCGACCTGGCGGGAGAAGAGGACGGACGCCGTCGTCGTACCGCGCTCCGCCCAGCCGACCGTCGACTGGACGCCCACGATCAGGGGGAGCTGGAAGAGGCCGAGGGCCGCGCCGAGCAGGAGCGTGAGGAGGGCGGGGTGCCAGGGCTCGCCGGGGTAGGGGAGGAGGGGGAAGGCCAGCAGGATCAGCAGGGCGGCGCTGATGCCGATGATCGCGGTGAGCCGGAAGCCGATGCGGTTGTAGACCCGGTCCGACAGGGCCGCGGTGACGGGCCAGCTCAGCGTCATCACGGAGAGTACGAACCCGGCGGCTATCGGGCCGAGGCCCAGCACCGACTGGGCGTACGTGGGCAGGAAGACGGTCGGCGCGACCATCAGCAGGCCCATCGCGCCGAGCGCCAGGTTGACCGATGCGATGGTCCGCCGCCGCCACACCCAGCCCGGGATGATCGGATCCGCCGCCCGCCGTTCGATCACGACGGTGAGCGCGGCCAGCGCCGCGCTCACCGCGAACAGGCCGAGCGAGGGCGCCGAGAGCCAGGGCCAGCCGACGCCGCCCTGCACGAGCGCCGTGAGCAGCAGGCTGCCGGTCGCGAAGACGGCGACCGCGCCCGCCCAGTCGACGCGGAGCCGGGCGGCGGGGCGGGGGCGGGAGGGTTCGTGGAGGTGACGGACGACCAGCCAGAGGGCGATGGCTCCGACCGGGAGGTTGACCAGGAAGATCCACCGCCAGTCGGCGTACCCGGCGAGCAGCCCGCCGACGACGGGTCCCGCCACCGCCGACGCGGCCCAGACCGTGGACAGCTTCGCCTGGATGCGCGGCCGTTCCTTGAGGGGGTAGAGGTCGGCGGCGATGGTCTGGACCGTGCCTTGCAGTGCGCCGCCGCCGAGCCCCTGGACGATACGGAAGGCGATGAGCGCGGCCATGTTCCAGGCGGCCGCGCAGAGGACCGAGCCGATCAGGAACAGGATGATCCCGGCTATCAGGACCGGCTTGCGGCCGAAGGTGTCGGAGAGCTTCCCGTACAGGGGGAGCGTGACGGTGACGGCCAGCAGATAGCCGGAGAAGAGCCAGGAGAAGGCGGTGAAGCCGCCGAGGTCGCCGACGATCTGGGGGACGGCGGTGGACACGATGGTGCCGTCGATGGCGGCCAGGGCCATGCCGAGCATGAGGGCCGCCACGACGGGGCGACGGCCCCGGGGGGTGGTGAGGGCGGGGGCGGGAGCGGCGGGAGGGCCGGGAGGGCTGGGGGCGCCGGGTGGTCCGCCCGGAACTCCCGTCCGGCTGGCGCTGTTCGTACTGCCTGTGGCTCCTGTGGCTCCTGTGACTCCTGCGCCGCTGGTGCCGCTGGTGCTGTTCGAGCCGCTGGTGCCGCTGGTGCCGCTGGTGCCGCTCGTGCCGCTGGTGCCGCTCGTGCCGCTCGTACGGTCTGTCGCTCCTGTGCCGCCTGTGCCGCTGGTGCCGCCAGTGCCGCCGGTGCCGTTCGTGCTGTCCGTGGCTCCTGTGCCGCTCACCGTTTCCCTTCCCCCTGCACGTATCTCCCGTGGCACTGTCTCATCCGGGGCGTGGGCTCGGGCGGCTTTGCCGTGAGACGGAAGCCCCCGGCCGGTAGCGGCCCTCCCGTGAGGCGGCCGGCGGCGGACGTCCTCGTTCCGGTCGATGGGCCGCCGCGCCGGGCCGAACGGTACCCCTGACCTCGCCTCCGACCAGGGGACGAGACCCCTAGGGGGCGCCCCCTCATAGCGGCCAGGGCCTGTTCCTCCCGGCGGAGGACGTGGCGGCAGGGGCCGTTTCCTTAGCCTGTTCTTACGTCGCTGCTACGGCGTACCGCAGGGGGGCAGGTGGGGAAAACCCCACCCGAAGACTGCGCTGGGCACCATCGCGCCGGACACCGTCCTGAACCCAGACTCGGAACGTACTCAATGACGTCCAGTCATCGACCGACATAGGAGAAATACCGTGACAACGGCTGTGACCATTCCCAGGCACGGGGGCACTGGAGGGCGTACGGCCGTCGCGGCGCGAGCGCGGCAGGTCGTGAAGGCGTACGGCACCGGTGAGACCCGGGTCGTCGCGCTCGACCACGTCGACGTGGACATCGCCCGCGGGCAGTTCACGGCGATCATGGGCCCGTCCGGTTCCGGCAAGTCGACCCTGATGCACTGCCTGGCCGGGCTCGACACGGTGACGTCGGGCGAGATCCACCTCGACGAGACCGAGATCACCCAGCTGAAGGACAAGAAGCTCACCCAGCTCCGGCGCGACCGGATCGGGTTCATCTTCCAGGCGTTCAACCTGCTCCCGACGCTCAACGCGCTCGAGAACATCACGCTGCCGATGGACATCGCGGGCCGCAAGCCCGACGCCGCCTGGCTCCGGCAGGTCGTGGAGACCGTCGGGCTCGCCGAGCGCCTCAAGCATCGCCCGACCGAGCTCTCCGGCGGTCAGCAGCAGCGCGTCGCCGTCGCCCGTGCGCTCGCCGCCCGGCCGGAGATCATCTTCGGTGACGAGCCCACCGGGAACCTGGACTCCCGCGCCGGGGCCGAAGTCCTGTCCTTCCTCCGCAAGTCGGTCGACGAGCTGGGCCAGACCATCGTCATGGTCACCCACGACCCCGTCGCCGCCTCCCACGCGGACCGGGTGCTGTATCTCGCCGACGGTTCCATCGTCGACGAGATGTACGACCCGACCGCGGACCAGGTACTCGACCGCATGAAGCACTTCGACGCGCGCGGGCGGACGTCATGACTGTCTGGAAGACCTCGATCCGCAACTTCCTCGCGCACAAGGGCCGGATGGCCCTCTCGGCGGTGGCGGTGCTGCTGTCGGTGGCGTTCGTCTGCGGCACGCTCGTGTTCACCGACACGATGAACACCACCTTCGACAAGCTCTTCGCCGTGTCCTCCCCGGATGTCACGGTCAGCCCGAAGGGCGCCGGGGAGAACGACGAGCAGCCCGACAACGGCAAGCCCGCCTCCCTGCCCGCCTCGCTCGTCCAGCAGGTCGAGAAGGCCGACGGGGTGAAGAAGGCCGAGGGCTCCGTCATGTCTATGGCGGTCACCGTCGTCAACAGCGAGAACAAGAACATGGGCTCCCAGAGCGGAGCCCCGACCATCGCGGGCAACTGGACCGAGAACGACCTGCGTTCGATGGAGATCACCTCCGGACACGCGCCCCGCGGCCCCACCGAGGTGATGGTCGACGCCGGCACCGCGAAGAAGCACAAGCTGGAGATCGGTGACGAGCTGCGCATCATCGCCGCCACCGGCGACATCACGACGAAGATCAGCGGCATAGCCTCCTTCACCGTCACCAACCCGGGCGCGGCCGTCGTCTACCTCGACACCGCCACCGCCCAGAAGCAGCTGCTCGGCGCCGCCGACGTCTTCACCCAGGTCTCGGTGACCGCGCAGAGCGGGGTCAGCGACACCCAGCTGAAGAAGAACGTGGCCGCGGTCCTCGACGGCTCGACCGCGTACAAGCTCCAGACCCAGCAGGAGGCCGCCGACGCCAACAAGGACTCCATGGGCGCCTTCCTGGACGTCATGAAGTACGCGATGCTCGGCTTCGCCGGAATCGCCTTCCTCGTCGGCATCTTCCTCATCGTCAACACCTTCTCGATGCTGGTCGCCCAGCGGACCCGTGAGATCGGCCTGATGCGGGCCATCGGCTCCAGCCGCAAGCAGGTCAACCGGTCCGTGCTGGTGGAGGCGGTCCTCCTCGGCATCGTCGGCTCCGTCCTCGGCGTCGCGGCCGGCGTCGGCCTCGCCGTCGGGCTGATGAAGCTGATGGGCGCCGTGGGCATGGAGCTGTCCACCAGGGACCTCACCGTCGCCTGGACGACTCCGGCGATCGGCCTGGCGCTCGGCGTCGTCGTCACCGTCCTCGCCGCTTACATCCCGGCCCGCCGGGCCGGCAAGGTCTCCCCGATGGCAGCGCTGCGCGACGCCGGTACCCCCGCCGACAGCCGGTCCGGCTGGGTCAGGGCCGGTATCGGCCTGGTCCTCACGGCGGCCGGCGGTGCGGCCCTGTGGGCGACGAGCCAGGCGGACAAGGCCGCTGAGGGCTCGATGTTCCTCGCCCTCGGCGTGCTGCTGACCCTGATCGGCTTCATCGTGATCGGCCCGCTCCTGGCCGGTGTGGTGGTGCGGGCCCTGGGCGTCGTCGTCCTGCGGCTCTTCGGCCCGGTCGGCCGGCTGGCCGAGCGCAACGCCCTGCGCAACCCCCGGCGTACGGGAGCGACCGGAGCCGCCCTGATGATCGGGCTCGCCCTGGTGGCCTGCCTGTCCGTCGTCGGGTCCTCCATGGTGGCCTCGGCCACCGAGGAGCTCGACAAGTCGGTCGGCGCGGACTTCATCGTCCAGGACAGCGGCACCGGCCGCCCGATCGTGCCCCAGGCCGCCGACGCCGTGCGGGCCGTCCCCGGCCTGGCGCACATGACCGACTACACCTTCGTCGAGGCCGAGGTCACCGCCCCGAACGGAAAGACGGAGGACGAGGGGATCACCGCCGCCGACCCGACGTACCAGCAGGACGTGCGCCGTACGGTCGTCTCCGGCGACCTCGCGAAGGCGTACGGCAAGAACGCCATGTCCGTCGGGGACGGGTACGCCGAGCGGCACGGGGTGAAGGTCGGCGACACGATCACCGTCGCCTTCAAGGCGGGGGAGACCGCGAAGCTCAAGGTCGCGGCCATCACCTCCGACGACACCAACATCGACCGCGGCGCGATGTACACCAACCTCACGACGGCCGCGTCCTACATCCCGGCCGACCGGATGCCGCACAACGTGGTGATGTTCGCGCAGGCAGAGGAGGGCAAGGAGAAGGAGGCGTACGCGGCCCTCAAGAGCGCCATGGCCGAGTACCCGGTCTACCAGGTGCAGAACCAGGCCGACTTCAAGGAACAACTGAAGGACCAGATCGGCCAGTTGCTGAACATCGTGTACGGTCTGCTCGCCCTGGCGATCATCGTCGCGGTGCTCGGTGTGGTGAACACCCTCGCCCTGTCGGTGGTCGAGCGGACCCGCGAGATCGGCCTGATGCGCGCCATCGGGCTCTCCCGCCGACAGCTGCGCCGCATGATCCGGCTGGAGTCCGTGGTCATCGCCCTCTTCGGGGCGCTGCTCGGACTCGGCCTCGGGATGGGCTGGGGCACCGCGGCCCAGAAGCTGCTGGCTCTGGAGGGGCTTGAGGTCCTGGAGATCCCGTGGCCGACGATCCTCACGGTCTTCGCCTGCTCCGCCCTCGTCGGACTGTTCGCCGCCCTCGTCCCGGCCTTCCGGGCGGGCCGGATGAACGTCCTGAACGCCATCGCCGCGGACGGGTGAGCGAGGGCCCTCCCAGCATCGCCACGGACGGTGAGCAGGGCCCTCCCAGCAACGGTGACCCTCCGGGTGTCACCGTAGGATGACCGGCAGGCCCCGGGACGTTCCTCCAAACGTCCCGGGGCCGAACGCGTTGCCCGGGGCTTCAGCCCCTCCGGCTGCTCGATGCCCTGCGGAGCGGGCGTAACGCCCCCCGGCACCGCGCGTAGACCGGTAATGACGTGCCGCGACCGGGTGACGTGCCGCGACCGGGTGACGCGCTACAGCGCCGCCCGCCCCTGCCCCGTCCGGCGGCGGCCGCGGTCTGGCCGGTTGCGGGCGCGACTGTCACTCCCGGGTCGTACTCTGGAAACCACCCCGGCCCCCGGGGTGCCCGGCGGATCATGGCCGGGCACCTGCGACGTGTCGGGCCTTTCGCGTTGCCCCTGGCAGCAGCCGGCTGCCAGTGACCCCTGAGCTACCCCTGATCTGATCCCCGGACGGAAACTTCATGAGTCTGCACGGTCTGCTGGATGTCGTCGTTACGGACCCGGCGCTCGCCGAGGCGGTGAAGGCCGCCGGAGACGGGCACCGGGCGCATGTCGACCTGGTGGGTCCGCCCGGTGCGCGGCCGTTCGCCGTGGCCGCGCTGGCCCGGCAGACCGGCCGGACCGTGCTGGCCGTCACCGCGACGGGCCGGGAGGCCGAGGACCTGGCCGCCGCGCTGCGCACCCTGCTGCCGCCGGACACCGTGGCGGAGTACCCGTCCTGGGAGACCCTGCCGCACGAGCGGCTCTCGCCCCGCTCGGACACTGTGGGCCGCCGGCTCGCCGTGCTGCGGCGCCTGGCCCACCCGCGCGAGGACGACCCGGAGACCGGCCCGGTCTCGGTGGTCGTCGCGCCGATCCGCTCCGTGCTCCAGCCGCAGGTCAAGGGGCTCGGAGAGCTGGAGCCGGTGGCCCTGAGCAGCGGACAGAGCGCGGACCTGGGTGAGGTGGTGGACGCGCTGGCGGCCGCCGCGTACTCCCGGGTCGAACTGGTCGAGAAGCGCGGCGAGTTCGCCGTACGGGGCGGGATCCTGGACGTCTTCCCGCCGACCGAGGAGCACCCCCTCCGGGTGGAGTTCTGGGGCGACGAAGTCGAGGAGATCCGCTACTTCAAGATCGCCGACCAGCGGTCCCTGGAGGTCGCGGCGCACGGGCTGTGGGCCCCGCCCTGCCGCGAGTTGCTGCTGACCGACCAGGTGCGCGAGCGGGCAGCGGCCCTGGCCGAGGCGCACCCGGAGCTGGGCGAGCTGCTCGGCAAGATCGCCGAGGGCATCGCGGTCGAGGGCATGGAGTCCCTGGCCCCGGTCCTCGTCGACGCCATGGAACTGCTGCTCGACGTCCTGCCGAAGGGCGCGATGGCGGTGGTCTGCGACCCGGAGCGGGTCCGCACCCGGGCCGCCGACCTGGTCGCCACGAGTCAGGAGTTCCTCCAGGCGTCGTGGGCGGCGAGCGCGGGCGGCGGCGAGGCCCCGATCGACGTGGGCGCGGCCTCGCTGTGGGGGATCGCGGACGTCCGGGACCGGGCCCGTGAGCTGGGCATGATGTGGTGGTCCATCTCGCCGTTCGCGGCCGACGCCGCCGAGCACGACGACGACACCCTCCAGCTCTCCATGCGCGCCCCCGAGGCGTACCGGGGCGATACCGCCCGCGCGCTCGCCGACACCAAGGGATGGCTGGCCGACGGCTGGCGCACGGTGTATGTGACGGAGGGTCAGGGGCTCGCCGCCCGTACGGCCGAGGTGCTGGGCGGCGAGGGCATCGCGGCCCGCCTGACCCCGGACCTCACCGAGATCGCCCCCTCCCTCGTCCACGTCTCCTGCGGGGCCATCGACCAGGGCTTCGTCGACCCGGCGCTGAAGCTGGCCGTGCTCACCGAGACGGACCTGACCGGCCAGCGCACCGCCACGAAGGACCTGGGCCGGATGCCGGCCCGCCGCCGGAAGACGATCGACCCGCTGACGCTGGAGGTCGGCGACTACATCGTCCACGAGCAGCACGGTGTCGGCCGGTACGTGGAGATGGTGCAGCGCACGGTCCAGGGCGCGACCCGGGAGTATCTGCTCGTCGAGTACGCCCCCGCCAAGCGGGGCCAGCCGGGCGACCGCCTCTACATCCCGACCGACCAGCTGGAGCAGGTCACCAAGTACGTCGGCGGCGAGGCCCCGACGCTGCACCGGCTCGGCGGCGCCGACTGGACGAAGACGAAACAGCGGGCGAAGAAGGCGGTCAAGGAGATCGCCGCCGACCTGATCAAGCTCTACTCCGCCCGGATGGCGGCCCCCGGCCATGCCTTCGGCGCGGACACCCCCTGGCAGCGCGAGCTGGAGGACGCCTTCCCGTACGCGGAGACGCCCGACCAGCTGTCCACGATCGCCGAGGTCAAGGAGGACATGGAGAAGACGGTCCCGATGGACCGGCTGATCTGCGGCGACGTCGGCTACGGCAAGACGGAGATCGCGGTACGGGCGGCGTTCAAGGCGGTCCAGGACGGCAAGCAGGTGGCGGTCCTGGTCCCCACCACGCTCCTCGTCCAGCAGCACTACGGCACCTTCACCGAGCGCTACTCCCAATTCCCCGTCAACGTACGGGCGCTGAGCCGCTTCCAGTCGGACGCGGAATCCAAAGCCACCCTCGAAGGCCTGAAGGACGGGTCCGTCGACCTGGTCATCGGCACCCACCGCCTCTTCTCCTCCGAGACGAAGTTCAAGGACCTCGGCCTGGTCATCGTGGACGAGGAACAGCGGTTCGGCGTCGAGCACAAGGAGCAGCTGAAGAAGCTCCGCGCCAACGTCGACGTGCTGACGATGTCCGCGACCCCCATCCCCCGTACGCTCGAAATGGCGGTCACCGGCATCCGCGAGATGTCCACGATCACCACCCCGCCGGAGGAACGCCACCCGGTCCTCACCTTCGTCGGCCCGTACGAGGAGAAGCAGATCGGCGCAGCCGTACGGCGTGAACTGCTGCGTGAGGGGCAGGTCTTCTACATCCACAACCGGGTCGAGTCCATCGACCGGGCCGCCGCCCGTCTCCGCGAGATCATCCCGGAGGCCAGGATCGCCACGGCCCACGGCCAGATGTCCGAACAGTCCCTGGAGCAGGTGGTGGTGGACTTCTGGGAGAAGAAGTTCGACGTCCTGGTCTCCACGACGATCGTCGAGTCCGGCATCGACATCTCCAACGCCAACACCCTGATCGTGGAACGCGGCGACAACTTCGGCCTCTCCCAACTGCACCAGCTGCGCGGCCGGGTGGGCCGGGGACGCGACCGGGGTTACGCCTACTTCCTCTACCCGCCGGAGAAGCCCCTCACCGAGACCGCCCACGAGCGCCTGGCGACCATCGCCCAGCACACGGAGATGGGCGCGGGCATGTACGTGGCGATGAAGGACCTGGAGATCCGTGGCGCGGGCAACCTCCTGGGCGGCGAGCAGTCCGGCCACATCGCGGGCGTCGGCTTCGACCTGTACGTCCGCATGGTCGGCGAGGCCGTCGCCGACTACCGGGCCCAGATGGAGGGCGGCGAGCAGGAGGAGCCGCCGCTGGAGGTCAAGATCGAACTTCCGGTCGACGCGCACGTCCCGCACGACTACGCCCCCGGCGAGCGGCTGCGCCTCCAGGCCTACCGCGCGATCGCCGCGGCCTCCTCGGAGGACGACATCCGCGCGGTACGCGAGGAACTGACCGACCGCTACGGCCCGCTGCCCGAACCGGTCGAGAACCTCCTCCTGGTCGCCGGCCTGCGCATGCTGGCCCGCGCCTGCGGCGTCGGCGAGATCGTCCTCCAGGGCTCCAGCATCCGCTTCGCCCCGGTGGAGCTGCGCGAGTCCCAGGAGCTGCGCCTGAAGCGCCTGCACCCCAAGACGGTCATCAAACCGGCCGCCCACCAGATCCTGGTCCCGCGCCCGACGACCGGCAAGATCGGCGGCAAGCCGGTCATCGGCCGCGAACTGCTGGCGTGGACGGGGCAGTTCCTGACGACGATCCTGGGGTCGTAGACGGGACTGCGTGCACGACCGGGCCCCGCCGGGCTTGCTCGTCCGGCGGGGCCGGTGGGTAGGCAAGCCCGGCGGGGCCCTGATGGGCAGGCAAGCTCGGCGGGGCCCGGTGGGTCCGGCCGGGCGGCGTTACGGTGCCGAGGCCGTCGGCTCCATTGGCGACTGCCTGTCAGTCGCCGCCCCCGCTCTCCGGCGTGAAGATCAGGCCGGTGAGGGACCGGAAGGCGGCCACCGGGTCCCGGCCCTCCAGCGCGTCCGGCAGGTTGCCGCTGAGCAGCAGCGTCGCGAAGCCGTGGGCCAGCGACCACGCGGCCACCCCCGCGAGGCGGTCGTCCTCGCCCCGGCCGGTCGGCGGGAGGTCCGCCACGCCCGCGCGCAACGCCTCGGTCGCCCGTGCGCGGGCGGCCAGCAGGTCCGGGTCGTCGGCGCGGTGCAGGTCCGGCTGGAACATCACCTGGAAGTGCGCGGGGTGCGTCGCCGCGAACCGTACGTACGCCACACCCCGCTCCCGTAGATCCGGCGCCCCGGCCAGCGCCTCCGCGAACAACGCGTACCCCTCGGCGGCCACGGCGGTCAGCAGACCCGTGCGGTCCTTGAAGTGGTGCGCCGGCGCGGCATGCGAGACGCCCGCCCGGCGGGCCAGGTCGCGCAGGCTCAGGGCGGCGGGGCCTTCGGCGGCGATGACGTCGAGGGCGGCGGTCAGGATGGCGCGCCGCAGATCGCCGTGGTGGTAGGTGCGCTCGCGTTCGCTGCTCATGGGCAGCACCCTACCCGGCATCTAGTCATTGACAAGTTCTGACGGGTGCGTGCATGCTGGAGGTCCGATCTAGTCACTGGCTAGATATGCGACTCCCGCCGGGAAAGTGGAGATCATGACCGGAGAACCGGCCCGTGTGCGGCAGATGTGGCACCTCCTGGAGCCCCTGCACGCCGTCCTGTACTACGCCCCCGAAGCCTTCGAGGAGGCCGCCGCGCTCGGGTACGACACCGAGGAGCGCTGGGCGGGCTACTTCGCCTGGCGTGCGGCCCCGTTGGGGGCGTTGGGGGCGGCCGATGCGCGAGAGGTGGTGCGGACGTTCCACAGCTTCGCCCCGGCGATGGTGGACCGCCATGTTCCGGCCGTCTGGGCGACCGCCGGGCCCGAGGCCGTCCTCGCCGCTCGGCTGCGGGCGGTCGACCGGTCCTGGCGGGCGCTGTTCGGGGACCGGGTGGAGGGGCCGGAGTTCGCGGAGGCCGCCGCCCTGGCCCGCCGGGCGGCGGAGGCGGCACGAGGCCCCCGGGCGGCGGAGGCGGCGTCCCCGGGGATCGCCCGCGGCCTCGGAGTCGCCAACTCCGCCCTGTCCTGGCCGAGGGCCCCGCACCTGACGCTCTGGCAGGCGGCGACCGTCCTGCGCGAACACCGGGGCGACGGGCACATCGCCGCCCTGACCGCGGCCGGCCTCGACCCGGTCGAGTCGCTGGTCTCCTTCGCGGCGGTCGGCGCGGCGGCCCCCGAGGTGTTCGCGAGCCGGGGGTGGAGCGCGCAGGAGTGGGGCGCGGCCCGGCTGCGGCTCCGGGAACGCGGGCTGCTGGCGGCGGACGGCACGGCCACGGACGCGGGGCGCGAGCTGCGCGCGAAGGTGGAGCTGCGTACCGACGAGGAGGCCGCCGCACCGTGGCGGGCGCTGGGGGAGCCGGGGCGCGAGCGGCTCGCGGAGTTGCTGGGGGAGCCCTGGCTGGAGGTCATCGGCTCGGGGCTGCTGCCCGCGGAGAACACCCTCGGCATCGGTAAGTGACCCGGAGGGCGGCAGCGGGCCGGAGCCTCGTTCGCTGGGCCGGCAAGCGGGCCGTGCTCACCCGGTGCGGCGGCTGAGCGGCTGCCGCCGCACCGGGGAGGCGGGCCTCAGACCTTGCCGCCGCAGATGACGTCGTACGGCCGGCCCATCGCCATCATCAGCTGCATGGGCTCGGTGGTCGCCGCCGGGCACTCGTCCTTCTCCTTGACGAGTCCGAGGACCTTGAAGTCATCCGAACCGGCCGAGGCACAGGCGATCTCCTGGGCCGACGCCGACACGCAGTCGCCCTCGACGAGCTGGCCGCCCCCGGCGCCCGCGTCACCGGGGTGATCCCCGGACAGGTTGCGGCCGCAGACCGTGTTGGTGGGGATGCCGCCGCTCTTCTTGTCGTCGTCGGAGCCGAAGACCCGGGAGACCTGGATGATCAGGTCCGTTCCGGCCGGGCACTGGATCGCGTTGGGCAGGATGCTCGCGCTCTTGATCTCCAGCGCCTCGAAGGTCGCTCCCGACTCGTCGCAGTCGAAGGCGCGGTAGCCGTCCGGCTTGTTCTCCGGGTCCGGCCCTCCGCAGTCGCCGATCTCCCACGACCCGCCCTTGCCGTCCGAGGCGGATGAGGAGGACGACGGCTTCGAGGACGAATCCGACGACTCGTTACCGAAGATCTTGGACGCCCCATAGCCCAGACCGAGGATCACCGCGAGCACCAGGAGGCTCTGCAGGCACCCGGCGGCTCTCCGGGGGCGGGGCGGTGTGGTGCCTGGCTGGGTCATGATTCTGCTCCTCGACGGGCGGTGCACGGGGGCGAAGTCACGGGTGGGGACGCGCCATGCACACCTCACGGTTCCGGCCGGATCACTCCGGTACGGGCGATGCCCGCCGAGGTCCCCGACCAGGGAACGGGCCGGATTCGCGATCCCCTGCCGGCTCCGCGATCCCCTGCCGGAGGCCGGAGGCCGGGCAGCGGTGGCGCGGGCCGCCGTCCCACCGGAGCGCGCGACGGTACGGAGTCGATATTCGCTGGTCGGAGCGGTCCGGGCTGCTTAGGGTCGCGCGTATGAAGCTGGACATCACCACCCTCGCCGAACGCCCGGAGCTGGCCGACGCCCTGGACCGGATGCCGGACACCTGGCCGGAGTTCGTCCTGGAGGACATCGTCGGCTGGGCGAACTTCGCCAGGATCGCGGTCGAGTTCCCCCAGCACGTGCTGGTCGCCACCGACCCCGGGGGAACCGTGGTCGCCCGCGCCTACAGCGTGCCCTTCGTGCTGGACGCCCCCGGGCGCGGTGAACTGCCCGTCGGCGGGTGGGACCGGATGCTGCTGTGGGCGTTCGCGGACCTGCGGCGCGGGCGGACGCCCGACACGGTCGGCGCGATCGAGATCACGGTGGCCACCGGCCATCAGGGCAGGGGGATATCGGGCCGGATGCTCGCCGCGATGCGCGACAACGCGCGACGGCTCGGCTTCGGGCAGGTCGTCGCCCCGGTGCGGCCGAGCGGCAAGCACCTGCGGTCCGGCCTGCCGATGGAGGAGTACGCCCGGCTGACCCGCCCCGAGGACGGGCTGCCCGAGGACCCCTGGCTGCGGGTCCACGCGCGGGCGGGCGGGACGGTGGACTCGGTCGCCACCGTGTCGATGACCGTGAGCGGTTCGCTCGCGCAGTGGCGGGAGTGGACCGGGCTGCCCTTCGACACGGACGGCCCGGTGGAGGTGCCGGGGGCGCTCGTCCCGGTGCACTGCGCGCTCGCGCACGGTTACGCGGTCTACGTCGAGCCCAACGTCTGGGTACGGCACCGGCTGTGACGGCGGCCCCGGGGCCCCGCCCGCCCCCGGGCCCTCGCCTGCCCCCGCGCTCCCGCCCGCCCCGGACGGCTTCCCGGACACGGAACTGGGCACGGAACTGGACGCGGTCCTGCGGGCCCGGGGTGTCACCACGGCCGTCGTCGTCACCGGGTTCGCCACCGAGATCCGCGTCGAGTCCACCGCCCGGCAGGCTCTGAGCCGGGGGGACGACGTGGTGCTCGCGGCGGACGGGCGCACCACGTCGGTCCGGACGGACGCCCGCGCCGAGCCCTACTGCTCCAGGTCGACGATGTCCTTCGCGGCGGGCTTCTCCGCCACGACGGGCACATCGAACTCGGACAGGTCCATCGTCATCGGCTCCTCGCCGCCCCGGGACGTGACGCGCAGGATGTACGGGTCGCCCTCGGCGGAGACGTCGATGGTGAACGTCTCCTTGCCCTCCTTCTCCGTGAGGCGCAGGGCGGGCTTGCCGGCGACCGTCGTGGGGCCCTTCTTGCGGGCTGCGTTGTCGCCCGCCTCGAACTCCTTCAGCAGTCCCTTCAGGTCGCAGAACTCGATGGTGTCCTCGGTGTCCGGGTCGGACGCCTTCGACTCCATCCAGCGGTCCGCGATCAGCTTGACCGCCGCGTCCACGTCCGCCTTCGGCTCGCCCTGCGACTGCTCGCGCAGCAGGGTCTCGTCGAGCTTCGTGTAGACCGTGTCGCCGGTCTTGCGGACCTCCATCGTGCCTGTGCCGCCCATGGTCATCGTTCCGGTGCAGTCACCCCCCAGGCTCGTGGCGAAGTCGGCCCGGACCCGGCCGTCGGAGGTGGTCATGTCGAGCCCGATCCGCAGGGACTTCACCCCGGTCGTCTTCGTGAGGGCCTTGTTCACGACCTCCGGACCGGACACTCCGGCGAACGGCCCGGTCTCCTTCGGGGAGTCCGTGCCGCAGGCGGCGAGACCGAACAGGGCCATGGCGCAGACGGTGTTGACGGATATACGGGTGATGAGACGCATGGGTCAGGCTCCGGAAGGAGAGGCGCGCGGCGCCGGGTCGACAGAGAGGAAAAGCGGTCCTGGCGTGGACGGAGCAATAACAGCAGAGCTTGTGAACCGAGTCAACACGAAGGATTCGTGACGGGTCGGGCAACGAAGCTTTCCTGTGTGGCGTGGGTGATTCGCTATGCTCGCGGGCAGGAGCGCGGACGGACCGAGGGAGAGCCAGTGCCGGAGAACGCGACGGAGGTCACCGCGGCCGGGATCGCACGGCTGGCCGGAGTGGGCCGTGCCGCCGTCAGCAACTGGCGCCGCCGTCACGCCGACTTCCCCCGGCCCGTGGGTGGCACCGCGGCCAGCCCCTCCTTCGCGCTGCCCGATGTGGAGCGGTGGCTGCGCGATCAGGGGAAACTCGCCGAGGTGCCGCTCCGCGAGCGGGTCTGGCAGGAGGTGGCCGGCCACCCCGCAGGGGTCGCGCAGGCCCTCGTGCACGCCGGCTGCGCCCTGCTGCTCGTCCGTGACCGGCCCGCCGCCTGGCTGGAGTTGACCGCCACGTCCGACGAGCGGATGGCCGACGTGCTGCCGCACGTCGTGGACCACGTGCTCACCGCCCGACTCGGCCCCGACGCCCCCGCCGGCATCTCAGCACCCGGCAGGGCCACGCCCCCAGGAACCGTCGGCACGCCGGAAATCGCCGGCACGACCGTGTCCGGTACGACCGCGTCCGGTACGACCGCGTCCGGTACGACTACCCCCAGCACGACCACGGCCGGTACGAACACGCCAGGCGCGAACACGCCAGGCGCGAACACGCCCGACGCGACTACCCCCGGCGCGACCGCGTCCGGTACGACGACCCCCGCCGCGACCACACCCGGCCCCACCGCCTCCGGTCCCGCCACACCCGGTTCCACCGCCTCCGGTCCCACCGCGCCCGGACCCGGGGTCGTTCATCCGGCGAACCCGCCCGAGGCCCCGAGCGTTCACCGGGCGCGAGCCGTTCACACCCCCACCGCACAGGACCTGCTGCCCTCCGTCCCGCTCCTGCGCGCCGCCGCGCAACTCGCCGCCGAAATCGGGGCCGGTCAGACCTTCGAGTTCCTGCTCGGTCGGCACCTGGACGCCAACCCCCGCCAGTACACGCTGACCCCGCCGCACCTCGCCGAGCTGATGGCGGACCTCGCCGAACCCCCGAAGAGCGCGGGTCGCCCGGCCCCCGACCGGCCGCTCCGCAGCGTCCTCGACCCGGCCGCCGGAACCGGCGCCCTGCTCCGCGCCGTCGCCGGGCCCGCCGCGCTGTACGCCCAGGAGGCCGACCCCGGGCTCGCCGCCCTCACCGCATTGCGCCTCGCCCTGGGCGCCGGCGGAACACAGGGCGCACCTCCCGCCCTGGCCGTGCGGACCGGGGACACTCTGCGGGCCGACGCCTTCGCCCGGCTCGCGACCGACACCGTGCTCTGCCACCCGCCCTTCAACGACCGCAACTGGGGTCACGACGAGCTGGCGTACGACCCGCGCTGGGAGTACGGCTTCCCCGCCCGTGTCGAGTCCGAACTGGCCTGGGTCCAGCACGCCCTGGCCCGGCTGCGCGACGGCGGCACCGCCGTCCTGCTGATGCCTCCGGCCGCCGCCTCCCGGCGCTCCGGTCGACGCATCCGCGCCGACCTCCTGCGCAGAGGAGCCCTCCGCGCGGTCATCGCCCTCCCGGCCGGCGCCGCACCCCCGTACGGCATTCCGCTCCACCTCTGGGTCCTGCGCAGACCGACGCCCGGAGTCCGCCCCGGACCGGACCTCCTGCTGGCCGACACCGCCGGGCTCGCGGCGCCCGCCGGAGAAGCGGGCGGCAAGGCGGCGGGCGGCGGACGCGACCGGCTCGACTGGCCCGGCGTGCGCGCCGCCGTGCTCGACGCCTGGCGCGATCGGGCCGACCTCCCCGGCGTCAGCCGTGTCGTGCCCGTGGTCGAACTCCTCGACGACGACGTGGACCTGGCCCCGGCCCGGTATCTGCCCCGCCCCGCGGCCGGGGGAGACGTGTCCGGACTCGGCGAGGTACGGGAGCGGCTTGCCGACACCCTCCGGCTGACCGCCCGCCTCACCCCGCCGCCCGCCGTCCCCGCCGCCCCCGCGCACCGCCCCCGGACCACCGTCGGTGAACTCGCCCGCGGCGGGGCGCTCTCGCTGCACACCGGCAACGCGTCACCGGGCGGCCCGGGACCCGTCCTCACCGAGCACGACGTCCTCACCGGAACGGGCCCGGCCGGATCTCCGCTCACCGGTCCGGATGCCTCGGGCGCCGCTCCCGACGACCCGGTCGTGCTCGAACCCGGCGACGTCGTGGTGCCCGTGCTCGGCGGCGGGGCCGTCGTCCGGGTCGTCGGCGAGAGGGACGTGGGCGCCGCGCTCGGCCGCAACCTCCAACTGCTGCGGCCCGATCCGGCCGCCCTCGATCCGTGGTTCCTCGCCGGGTTCCTGCGCGGCACCGCCAACAACCGGCAGGCCAGCAGCTACGCCTCCACCGCGGCCCGGCTGGACGCCCGACGCCTTCAGCTGCCCCGGATGCCGCTCGCGGAACAGCGGAAGTACGGGGATCGGTTCCGCGAACTGGCCGCGTTCGAGGACGCGCTGCGGACGGCGGAGCGGCTCGGCGGGCTGTTGGTCCAGGGGATGTACGACGGGCTGACGGACGGCACGGTCACGCCCGGATGAACGGCACGGTCACGCCCGGATGAGGTGAACCACAACGGGTGGGCCCATCCGGGGACGGCCGGTCGGCGGAGGTGTATACGCTCACCCCACACGTCCGACATACGCCTCCCAGGAGCAGCACATGCACGGCTACGGCCCGCCGCCGCAGCAGCCGACGACCCCCCGGCCGTCCTCGGCGACGCTCATCGCGGTGCGCGTGATCCTCGTGGTGGTGACCGTGCTGAGCTGCGGCCTGCTGGGCTGGGCGGCGATGCTGCGGCTCGCGATCGTCACCCGCAGGCCGCGCGACTGGGTTCTGCTGGCGGTCGTGATCGTCCTCAACGCCGGGCTGTTCGCCTTCATCATGGCCACACCGGACGACCCCGACGACATGTCGGACGCGTCCGCGCTGCTCCTGATCCTCTGGCTCGTCAGCGTGCCGGCCGGGGTGATCACCTACTACCTGTACGCGGAGACGCGCCACTACAGCACCCTCGGCCCCCCGCCCCCGTACGCCACCCCGGCCCCCGCCCCCGTGCACCCCACGCCACCCCCGTACCAGCAGCACCAGCAGCCCAATCCGTACACCGTGCAGGCCCCGCCGCCCACGCCCGCGCCCCAGCGCCTCGACCAGGTCCGCGCCGAGCTGGACGAGCTGAGCGACTACCTCCGCAAGGAGGGCGAGGGCCGGTGAGCGGGCGGATCATCGCCGACCGGTACGAGCTGGCGTCGATCCTCGGCCAGGGCGGCATGGGCCAGGTGTGGACGGCGTACGACCGGCGCCTGGACCGCCGCGTCGCCGTGAAGCTGCTGCGCCCGGACCGGGTCGCCGGGCCCACCGGCAGCGACGCGGCCGACGACCTGCGCCGCCGGTTCGTCCGCGAGTGCCGGGTGACCGCGCAGGTCGACCACCCCGGCCTGGTCACCGTCCACGACGCGGGCAGCGACGACGACGACCTCTACCTCGTCATGCAGTACGTCGAGGGCGCCGACCTCGCCGACCACCTGGCCGAACGGGACCCGTACCCCTGGCCCTGGGCCGTCGCGGTCGCCGCCCAGCTCTGCGCGGTCCTCAGCGCGGTGCACGCGGTGCCGATCGTCCACCGCGACCTCAAGCCCCGTAACGTCATGGTCCGTCCCGACGGGACCGTCACCGTCCTCGACCTCGGGGTCGCCTCCGTCCTCGACACCGACACCACCCGGCTCACGCACACCGGTTCGCCCATCGGCTCCCCGGCCTACATGGCCCCCGAGCAGGCGATGGGCGGCGCGGTCGGCCCGTACACCGACCTGTACGCCCTCGGGGCCGTGCTGCACGAACTCCTCAGCGGTGACGTCCCGTTCGCCGGGTCCACCGCGCTCGGCGTCCTGCACCGCCACCTCTACGAGCCCCCGCTCCCGGTCCGGCAGACCCGCCCCGAGGTGCCCGTAGCGCTGGAGTCCCTCGTGCTGCGGCTGCTCGCCAAGGACCCCGGGGCCCGGCCGGCCTCCGCGCAGGAGGTGTACGAGGACCTCGCCCCGCTGCTGCCCAGGCACGGGACCCCCGCCGAGCCGCTCGACCCGACCCGGCCGTTCCTGCGCCCGCACGCCCCCTGGCCGGACCGGGCCGCAGCCCCGCCATCCGTGCCCGCCCCGCCGTCCGCCACCCCGCCCCCGGCGCGGGCCGTCCCCGTACCCCCGAGCACCCCGCCCCACGCCACCCCGCCGCCGCCCGCCGGCCGGCCGGACGTCGCGCGGGCCGTGGACGAGGTGAAGAAGCTGCTCGTCGAGGGCCGGATCACCCAGGCCGTGGACGTCCTCGGCGCCATCCTCCCGGCCGCCGCCGTTGAACACGGCGAGCACTCACCGGTCGTCCGCATCCTCCGCAAGCAGTACGCCGCGACGCTGATGGACGACGGGCAGTACCGCCGCGCCCTGCCCGAGCTGCGCCGCCTCGCCGGGGACCGCGCCGCCGAAGCGGGCCCGGCCGACACCCAGGCCCTCCAGTTCCGCTACGACGCCGCCCAGTGCCTCGAACAGCTCGGCGAGGCCGGGGCCGCGCTCGGCGAGTACCGCGCGGTCCTCCCGTACTACGAGCACGCCTACGGGTCGGTCACCTCCGACCCCGGCCGCGCACTCGACATCCGGCACCGCATCGGACAGCTGCTCCTGGCGGTCGGCGACCACACCGCGGGCCGGGCACAGCTCCAGGCCCTGCTGTACGACGCCGAGCGCACCTACGGGCCGCACCACCCGCTGCCGATGGACCTGCGCCGCCTGCTCAGCCACCAGCGGGACGTCAGCGGGGGCTGACAGCGACCCCCATACCGGACCACATCCCCAACTCCTCCCGAATCGTTGGCCGAATCAGTGGCACCCGCCACATCCACTGCCTAACATCGATCACCGCAAGGCTTTGTGCACCGATGCACAAACTCTCCCCGGGAGGCTCCTTTGCACCGCCGTCCTCGCACCGCGCTCGCCGTTCTCGCCGCAACGCTCGTCGCCGCGCCGCTCCTCTCGGCCTGCGGCAACCAGGCCCACCCCGGCGCCGCGGCCGTCGTGGGCGGCGAACGGATCGAGGTGTCGGCGGTCCAGGCCCGCGCCGCGGACGTCCGCACCGCCCAGGAGAGCGCCCCGCAGGCAGCCCAGCTGGTGAACAAGTCGGGCCAGCTCAACCGCGCCAAGCTGCACGGGATGATCTTCGGCCGGATCCTCGACCGCGCCGCCGCGGACGCGGGGGTCACGGTCACCCGCAAGGAGATCCAGGAGATGCGGCGGGCCAGCCGCGCCCAGCAGGGCGGCGAGGAGCAGTTCGAGGCGATGATGCTCCAGCAGCGCTGGGTCGCCCCGGAGCAGATCGACGCCGACATGCGCCAGGAGGTCCAGCTCCCGAAGCTCGCCCGCGCGCTCGGCGCCGACCTGGGCACCCCCGCCGGGCAGCAGGCCGTCGGCGAGGCCCTCACCGAGGCGTCGGAGGCCCTCGACATCGACGTCAACCCGCGCTTCGGCACCTGGGACGACCAGAAGATGCAGCTCGGCAGCTACAGCGCGCCCTGGATCACCCAGGTCACCGAGTTCGCCCCGGAGGAGCCGACGGGCGCCTGAGCCGGTCCCGGGCCTGAGCCACCGCAGCCGGAGGTAGGTTCGCAGGGTGAACGCTGAAGCCTCCGCCGACCCCGGCCGCATCGTCCTGCTCACCGCCAGCCACCGGGTCGCCCCCGGCCTGCTGTCCTGGCCGGCCTGGCAGACGCTGCACGCGGCCGACCGCGTCCTGTGCGCGGACCCGGACCAGCCGCAACTGCCCTACCTCCGCGAGGCGGGCGTACGCGTCGATCACGCCACGCCCGCCGCCGACGACCTGGTCGCCGACTGCGCGGGAGGCCGGACCGTCGTCGTCCTGGTCGGCGGCGAGGGAAACGGGCCGCTGACCGACGGGCTGGCCCGGCTCGGCGGCTCGGGCCGGGTGCGGATGCCGGACCTGGAGCTGCTCCCCGGCTCGTACGACCTGCCCGGCGCCCGCCTGCTGGACCTGGTCCAGGTCATGGACCGGATCCGCCGCGCATGCCCCTGGACCTCGCAGAAGACGCACCGGGGCCTGGCCAAGTACGCCATCGAGGAGGCGTACGAACTGGTCGAGGCGATCGAGGACGGCGACCGGGACGAGCTGCGCGAGGAACTCGGCGACGTCCTGCTCCAGGTCGTCTTCCACGCGCGCATCGCCGAGGAGGATCCCGAGGAGCCCTTCGCCATCGACGACGTCGCGGGCGGCCTCGTCGAGAAGCTGATCCACCGCCACCCGCACGTCTTCGGCGACGAGAGCGCCGAGACCCCGGAGGACGTCCACGCGCACTGGCTGCGCACCAAGGCGATCGAGAAGCAGCGCACGTCGGTCACCGAGGGCGTCCCCCTGGGCCAGCCCGGCCTGGCCCTCGCCGCGAAACTCGGCAGCCGGGTCCGTACGGCCGGCCTCACCGTTCCGCTGCCCGCCGGCGACACCATCGGCTACGAACTCCTCGCCCTCGCCGTACGCGCCGAGGCGAACGGCACCGACCCGGAGGCCGCCCTGCGCGCGGCGGCCCGCGCCTACCGCGACGCGATCCTGGCGGCGGAGGGCGCCGGACCGCGCGCCCGGTAGGGGGCGCGGGTGCTCCCCGCACCGCGTACGGTCGCCTCCCGTCCACCGCCCCCGGAGCCTCTGCGGTGCGGGGCCGTCACCAGCCTCTGCGGTGCGGGGCCGTCACCGCGATCGACCAGTCGGCGTTTCCGGTGTGAACTCGACCGGAAGGGTGCGCAGGCCCCGCATGATCAGGCCGCCACGCCACCGCAGATCGGCCGGGTCCACCGCGAGCCGCAGGTCCGGCAGGCGGCGGAACAACGTCTCCAGCGCGGTTCGCCCCTCCAGCCGTGCGAGGGGTGCGCCGAGGCAGTAGTGGATGCCGTGTCCGTATCCCAGGTGCTGGTTGTCCCGGCGGGAGAGGTCAAGGGTGTCGGGGCTCTTGAACCTCTCGGGGTCGCGGTCCGCCGCCGCGAGCACCACGAGGACCGGGTCACCCTTTCGGATCGGCTGTCCCCCGATTTCGAGCCCCTCGGTGGCGTACCGCCAGGTCGCCAGCTCCACCGGGCCGTCGAAACGCAGCAGTTCCTCGATGGCGCTGTCGATGAGGGAGCCGTTGCCCTGCTCCACCGCTCCCTGGAAAACGGATCGCTGAACGGGGTTCCGGAAGAACGCGTGGGCACTGTTGCCGATCAGGTTGATGGTCGTCTCGAAACCCGCGAACAGGATCACGAACGCCATGGCGGCGGCCTCGTTCTCGGTGAGGTGCTCGCCGTGGTCACTCGCCCGGATCAGGTCCGAGATCAGGTCGTCGCCGGGGTCCGCGCGCTTCTTGTGAATCAGCTCGGAGAGGTAGGCGCGAATCTTCTTCACGGAGCGGGCGACGCCGCCGCGCGGTCCGCCGCCGTGCCGGATCATCATCCCGGCCCAGTCACGGAAGTCGTCCTGGTCCTCGCGGGGTACGCCGAGCAGGTCGCAGATGGCGTAGATGGGGAGCGGGAAGGCGAATTCATGGATGAGGTCGGCTTCCCCCTTCTCCGCGAAGGCGTCGACGAGGCTGTCCGCCAGTTCCTGGACCCGTGGCGCGAAGAGCGCGGTCCGGCGCGGGGTGAACGCCTTGGACACGAGCCGGCGCAGCCTGGTGTGGTCCGGCGGGTCGATGTTGAGCAGGTGCGTCATGAGGCCCGCACCGCGTTCCCCCGGGATACCGGTCTTGGCGCGGCCCTGGGCGTCATCAGCGTGGTATTCGGGGTTCTTGGAGAGCCGGGCGTCGGCGAGTGCCTGCCGCGCGTCGGCGTAGCGGGTCACGAGCCACGCTTCCACCCCGGACGGCAGTTCCGTCCGGTGCACGGGCGCGTGCTCCCGCAGCCAGGCGTACGCGGGATACGGATCGGTCGCGAACTCCCAGGAGAAGAGTTCCGGAGTCGGGGTGTCGTTCACCTGGCGACGGTATCGGGCGCTTGTGCGGCGAGGGCCCACCGGCATGGCGTGGAGATCTCGACGACGACCGGACGCCCGCCCTCCCCTAGCCAGCTCCCGCCGTCCCGGCGGCCTGAGCCCCGCGAGCGCCGGCAGGCCTCCGGCGCGGACAGGAGAGGCACCGCTGCGGTTCGACGGGCCGGTGGAGTTCGCGACCTGGCGTTATGTCACCGAGGTGCTGACGAAGGCTCGGCCGGTGGGGCAGACCGCGCCGGCCACGCCGCTGAGACGCCTTCCTGGCCTGCGACTTGCGGGAGAACCTGCCGATTTGCGCCGACGCGGCGGGCTCATCATGCGGGGATTGCGCACGCTTCCGGCCGAGTTCGAGCCGGTCGGCCGTTCCGAAAAAAGTGACACTCTGTCAAGTCTGTGACTTTCACGTGATCTGCGCTGCATCGACTTGTGACATACGTTCGAGTCCCGCTAGGTTCACGGTTCGACGCGTCGGCCGCTCGTTGCTCACGCGTCACTTGTGTGCCGGCGCAGGACCCGATTCCTGCTGCGCGGCGCTCAGGTCACTCGCTCGTCAGTCGCACGGAAGGCATACCCATGGGCTCCGCGAACGGCAGACACCGCCGCCCTCGCCAGGCACCCGCCATCGTCGTCGCCGCAGGGGTGACGGGATCGGCCATCGCCATCCCGCTGCTCGGCGCCGGCGGCGCGCACGCGGCCGAGGCCACCACCTGGGACCGGGTCGCGGAGTGCGAGAGCGGCGGCACATGGAGCGCCGATCTCGGCAACGGCTACTACGGCGGGCTCCAGTTCTCGCAGGAGACCTGGTCGGCGTACGGCGGCACGGCGTTCGCGCCCCGCGCCGACCTCGCCAGCCGGTCCCAGCAGATCACCGTCGCCGAGAAGGTCCTGGACGACCAGGGCCCGAAGGCGTGGCCCAGCTGCGCGGCCATCTCCGGCCTCGCGACGGACGGCGGTCTGCCCGGCGTCGACCCGGGCGTCTCGCCGTCCCCCGACCCGTCCCCCGCCCCGACGACGACCCCGACCGACGAAGCGGACGCAACCGGTGAAACGGATGAATCCGGCAAGTCGGCTGAAACTGACGGGTCCGATGGGGCTGATGGGTCGGACGGGTTCGATGGGGCCAACAGGTCTGACGGGTCGGATGGGTCCGGCGAGCGCGGGAAGAGCGGCGCGGCGGACACGGAGGGCAATGGCGGTACGGAGAAGGGGAGCGAAGCCCCCGGCTCCTCGGTGACGCCCCCCGCCCCGCCGGCCTCCGGCGCCCCCGACGCCTCGACGGACGAGGACGGCAAGGCGGGCAAGCACCGGGGCGCCCCCGCGCCCGAGGAGGCCGACCCGGGCCGGGAGGGCGACCCCCGCGAGTCGGGCAGGCACGCCTCGCGCGGCGAGGGCGACGCGCGGAACGGCGGCGCGGCGACGGCCGGTGCGTACACGGTGCAGCCCGGGGACAACCTCTGGGCCATCGCCGGCGCACAGGACCTTCCCGGCGGCTGGACCGGCCTGTACGAGACGAACAAGGACCTCCTGGGCTCCGACCCGGATCTGATCCTGCCCGGCCAGAACCTGGATCTGGGCCTGGGTCAGGCCGCGGACCGGGGTGCGGATCAGGCCGCGGGCCAGGGTGCGGACCGAGGTGCGGACCAGAGTACGGATCGGGTCGCGCCGGAGAGCGCCGAGGGGCCCGCCGCCAACTGATCCAATCCGGGAGAAAACGCCCCCGAAATTCGGGCAGTTCAGAGGCCTATGTCCACTTTTGCGTAAGTGAGACATGGGTCTCTTTGCTTCAACTGGCGTGCCCCGTCCGGCCGGTCCGTGCGTATCGCGCCCGACCTGCGGAAACGGCCTGCCGGCCACGGCGAGTTCGGGGTTATTGCCCCCTATGTCCATCTTTGAATGTCGGGGTTGCCTGCGCTTACGGTCGGAGCCGCTCGCACCGCGGGCCCCGTCGACCGTCACGCCGAATCCTGCCGTCGGTCGAAGGGAACAGACGCGTAAGCGCCGTAGGCAGGAGCGGGGGACCCAGGTAGGCCGCCGGGTCCGGACGCCTCGTCGAACCGACGGGGACGTACGGGACCGGCTTGGGGTGAAGTCGCATGCGGCACCGTGCGACCGGGCAACTCATCAGCCCGAACCCGACAGCTCACCTCGTAGGCGTCGGTGAGGGGATTTCCATGCTGCTGAAGAGCAAGGGCAAGCACCGCCGCCCGTCCAAGGCCACCCGTATCGCCACCCTCGCGGGTGTCACCGGTGCCGCCGTCGCCGTCCCGCTGATGGGCGCGACCAGCGCTTCCGCCGCCTCCGTCGAGACCTGGGACGCCGTCGCCCAGTGCGAGTCCGGCGGCAACTGGTCCATCAACACCGGCAACGGCTACTACGGCGGACTGCAGTTCTCGCAGTCCAGCTGGGCCGCCGCCGGCGGTACGCAGTACGCCTCGCGCGCCGACCTGGCCTCCAAGGACCAGCAGATCGCCACCGCCGAGAAGCTCCTCGACCTGCAGGGCCCGGGAGCCTGGGCCTGCGCCGGCGCCGGCGGCCTCACCAACGACGGGGTGGACCCGGGCGTGAACACCGGCTCCGGCCAGGCGCAGCCCGAGCGCCAGGCCGAGCAGCCCACCACGCGCAGCGAGCAGCGCACCGCTCCGCAGGCCGAGAAGAAGGCCGAGACCAGGAAGACCGTCACCACCCCGACCGGCGAGAAGGTCCAGAAGGGCGACGGCGAGTACAAGGTCGAGGCCGGCGACACCCTGAGCAGCATCGCTCAGAAGGAAGGCGTCAAGGGCGGCTGGAGCAAGCTCTTCCAGCTCAACGACGACATCGTCAAGGACGCGGACCTGATCTTCCCGGGTCAGCAGCTCCACCTGAAGTGACCGTCAGCTCCACCTGAAGTGACCGTCGCCCTCCTCCCCGGAGGGGAGGCGTCCGGCAGCACTTCTCCCCGCACGGCTTCCCGGCCCGGCGCGCTCTTCCCCCCCGGCGCGCCGGGCCGGGTCTTCGCGAGCGGCGGGGGTCCGGGGGCCCGCATTCGTTCATTTCTTGTCGGCAGTACTGGTTACTGCCCAGTAGATTTCTAGAGATTTGTCCGTGATGCAGGTCCTTGGGTCCTTTTTCGTCCCAGGAGGCGGGCGGTCGGCTGGCCGACGCGGCCGGGCCCGATAGGCTCGTGTCGCAAGGCCACAGTGACCCTGCACAACCAGCGTCATATCCCAGAAGGAGATGCCTCGTGCCGTCCATCGACGTCGTCGTAGCCAGGGAAATCCTCGACTCCCGGGGCAACCCCACGGTCGAGGTCGAGGTTGGCCTCGACGACGGCAGCACGGGCCGTGCTGCTGTTCCGTCCGGCGCCTCCACCGGTGCGTTCGAGGCTGTTGAGCTTCGCGACGGCGACCCCAACCGTTACCAGGGCAAGGGCGTCGAGAAGGCCGTCCTCGCCGTCATCGAGCAGATCGGCCCGGAGCTCGTCGGGTACGACGCCACCGAGCAGCGCCTCATCGACCAGGCGATGTTCGACCTGGACGCCACCGAGAACAAGGCCTCGCTCGGCGCGAACGCCATCCTCGGCGTCTCGCTGGCCGTCGCGCACGCCGCCTCCGAGGCGTCCGACCTGCCGCTCTTCCGCTACCTCGGCGGCCCGAACGCGCACCTGCTGCCCGTTCCGATGATGAACATCCTGAACGGCGGCTCGCACGCCGACTCCAACGTGGACATCCAGGAGTTCATGATCGCCCCGATCGGCGCGGAGTCCTTCTCCGAGGCCCTGCGCTGGGGCGCGGAGGTCTACCACACGCTCAAGAAGGTCCTCAAGACCAAGGGCCTGTCCACCGGACTCGGCGACGAGGGCGGCTTCGCCCCGAACCTGGACTCCAACCGCGCCGCCCTGGACCTCATCGTCGAGGCCATCAAGGAGGCCGGCTACGTCCCGGGCCGTGACGTGGCGCTCGCGCTCGACGCCGCCGCTTCCGAGTTCTACAAGGACGGCGTCTACGAGTTCGAGGGCAAGTCCCGCTCGGCCGCCGAGATGACCGCGTACTACGAGGAGCTCGTCTCCGCGTACCCGCTGGTCTCCATCGAGGACCCGCTGTACGAGGACGACTGGGCCGGCTGGAAGACCATCACCGACCGCATCGGCGCCAAGGTCCAGATCGTCGGCGACGACCTCTTCGTCACCAACCCCGAGCGCCTGGCCCGCGGCATCGAGGAGGGCTCCGCCAACGCCCTGCTCGTCAAGGTCAACCAGATCGGTTCGCTGACCGAGGCCCTGGACGCCGTCGAGCTGGCCCAGCGCAACGGCTTCAAGTGCATGATGTCGCACCGCTCCGGCGAGACCGAGGACGTCACCATCGCCGACCTCGCCGTCGCCGTGAACTGCGGCCAGATCAAGACCGGCGCCCCGGCCCGTTCGGACCGCGTCGCCAAGTACAACCAGCTGCTGCGCATCGAGGAGATCCTCGACGACGCCGCGGTGTACGCGGGCCGCTCCGCCTTCCCGCGCTTCAAGGGCTGACCCGTAGCCACCGGACGGTAGCCTCCGCCCGTCCCCGCACCCGGTCCCGTACCGTGTGCGGGGACGGACGTGTGTAACGGGGAGGCGGGAGACATGGCCGGGAAGGACCGCGACCGGTTCTCCACCGCGACCAGGCTGCGGCTGTTCGGCGAGCAGACCGCGGCCCGCGTGTACCGATCCCAGAACCGCCGTCAGGCCCGCCGCTCCCGGCTCACCGGCCGGGCCGCGTTCCTGGCGCTGGTGGTCTGCTCCCTGGTGGTGGCGCTCGCCTACCCGATGCGGCAGTACGTCTCCCAGCGCGACGAGATCGCCGAGCAGGAGCGGCTCTCGCGGCAGGCGGAGCGGCGCACCGAGGAGCTGCGGGACGAGAAGGCGCGGCTCCAGGACGACGCGTACGTCATGCGGCTGGCCCGCCAGCACCTCCATTACGTCCTCCCCGGGGAGACCGGCTACACCGTGTCCGACCCCGACGCGGCCCAGGACCGCCGCGGCGAACCGGGCGCGAGTGGCCGGCCCTGGCACTCGAACCTCTGGGGCGGCGTGGACAGCGCCGACCGTGACGACCGCGACTGACCGACCCGTACGCACCCCCTTCTCTCCGACGACTCCCTCCGACGAGCTTTCGACGAGCTTCCGAGCAGAACCTAGGCAGGCATGGAAACGCCCCCTCCGCAGACCGAGTCCACCAAGCCCACCGACGCGGACATCGCGGCGTTCGAGCAGCAGCTCGGCCGCCCGCCGCGCGGCCTGCGCGCCATCGCGCACCGCTGCCCGTGCGGCAACCCGGACGTGGTGGAGACCCAGCCCCGTCTGGAGGACGGCACGCCGTTCCCGACGACGTACTACCTGACCTGCCCCCGGGCGGCCTCGGCGATCGGCACGCTGGAGGCCAACGGGGTCATGAAGGAGATGACGGCCCGTCTGGAGACCGACCCGGAGCTGGCCGACGCCTACCGGGCCGCGCACGAGGACTACATCACCCGCCGCGACGCCATCGAGGTCCTGACGGGCTTCCCGAGCGCGGGCGGTATGCCGGACCGGGTGAAGTGTCTGCACGTCCTGGTCGGCCACTCGCTGGCCGCCGGGCCCGGGGTCAACCCGCTGGGCGACGAGGCCATCGCGATGCTGCCCGAGTGGTGGGCCAAGGGCCCCTGTGTCGCACCGTGCGCCGTGGACGCGGAAGGGCAGGACGGATGACCCGGGTCGCCGCCGTCGACTGCGGTACGAACTCCATCCGGCTCCTCGTCGCCGATGTGGACCCTGCCACCGGCGCCTTCACCGAGCTGGACCGGCGGATGACGATCGTCCGCCTCGGCCAGGGCGTCGACCGGACCGGCCGGCTCGCCCCCGAGGCGCTGGAGCGGACGTTCGCCGCCTGCCGCGCGTACGCGACGGCGGTTCGGGAGCTGGGCGCGGAGCGGATCCGTTTCGTCGCCACCTCCGCCTCCCGGGACGCCGAGAACAGCGATGTGTTCGTGGCCGGGGTCCGGGACATCCTCGGCGTCGAGCCCGAGGTGATCACCGGCGACCAGGAGGCGCAGCTCTCCTTCGACGGGGCCACCAAGGAGCTGGCGGGCAGCGACCACCTGGCGAAGCCGTATCTGGTCGTGGACATCGGCGGCGGCTCCACCGAGTTCGTCCTCGGCTCGGACCGGGTCGAGGCGGCCCGGTCCGTGGACATCGGCTGCGTACGGATGACGGAACGCCACCTGGTCGTGGACGGGGCCGTCATGGACCCGCCCAGCCACGAGCGGGCCGCCGCGATCCGCGCGGACGTCGACGCCGCCCTCGACCTCGTCGAGCGGACCGTGCCGCTCAAGGGGGCCGGCACCCTCGTCGGCCTGGCGGGCACCGTCACCACGGTCGCCGGGATCGCGCTGGAACTGCCGGAGTACGACTCCAAGGCCATCCACCACTCCCGGATCTCCCGCGGCCAGGTCCGCGCGATCACCGAACACCTGCTCCGCTCCGCCCACGAGGAGCGCGCGGCGATCCCGGTGATGCACCCCGGCCGGGTCGACGTGATCGGCGCGGGGGCGCTCGTCCTGCTCGCCGTGATGGAGCGGACGGGAGCCCACGAGGTCGTCGTCAGCGAGCACGACATCCTCGACGGGATTGCCTGGGATGCGGCAGAGGACCCTCAGTAGCGCTTTGGACGACATCCTCGACGGGATCGCCTGGAGCGCCGCGTAGCCCTGCGGGCAGTCCTCCGGCGGCCCGCTCAATCGCATCGTCACCTGCACCGTTGAGCCCCGATCGGGCCCCCCGGAGCCGCTCGGGAGACCCCTCCGGGGGCGCGTCGCGAGAAAGTTCGTGAACTTCTTCACAAGGAATCGGGCCCGGTTGGTCGCAGTTGGGGCCCATCGGGCCGGAACTGGTCGCCCCGGAGGCCATGCGGAGGTGCGGCGCGCGCGTTCCGGGTGCGTTGCGTCCGCATGAAGGGGAGGGGTGGTTCACCCCGCCCGAAGGGTCAAGGGCCAGCTCACAAGCGGTGAACAACGTCTCCCGCGGTGTCGTGGTTCCCTTTCGTACCCATGATCTGGGTCACGTGGGCGGCGAAGTGTAGCAGAGGGTCGCCCAATCCTTGTGAAGGGGCTCACGAGCACCCCCCTGGGGCGGGGTGGATACTCGATGGCATGAGCACCACGGAGCGTCCCAGGATCCTCGTTGTAGGCGGTGGGTACGTAGGCCTGTACGCAGCTCGTCGCATTCTGAAGAAGATGCGATACGGAGAGGCGACCGTCACGGTCGTCGACCCGCGGTCGTACATGACGTACCAGCCCTTCCTCCCCGAAGCTGCTGCCGGCAGCATCTCGCCTCGGCATGTCGTCGTCCCGCTGCGACGCGTGCTGCCCAAGGCCGAGGTTCTCACCGGTCGTGTCACCACCATCGATCAGGACCGCAAGGTCGCCACGGTCGCGCCGCTCGTCGGCGAGGCCTACGAGCTGCCCTTCGACTACCTGGTCATCGCGATGGGCGCGGTCTCCCGTACCTTCCCGATCCCCGGCCTCGCCGAGCAGGGCATCGGCATGAAGGGCATCGAGGAGTCCATCGGTCTGCGCAACCACGTCCTGGAGCAGCTGGACAAGGCTGACTCCACGACCGACGAGGACGTCCGCCGCAAGGCGCTGACGTTCGTCTTCGTGGGCGGCGGATTCGCCGGTGCGGAGACCATCGGCGAGGTCGAGGACATGGCCCGCGACGCGGTGAAGTACTACACCAACGTGAAGCGCGAGGACATGCGCTTCATCCTCGTCGACGCCGCCGACAAGATCCTTCCCGAGGTCGGCCCGAAGCTGGGCGCCTACGGCAAGGAGCACCTGGAGAGCCGCGGCGTGGAGATCTACCTCTCCACCTCGATGGACTCCTGCGTCGACGGTCACGTCGTGCTGAAGAACGGCCTGGAGGTCGACTCCAGCACCATCGTGTGGACCGCCGGTGTGAAGCCGAACCCGGCACTGGCCCGCTTCGGCCTGCCGCTCGGTCCTCGCGGTCACGTGGACACCTCCGAGAAGCTCCAGGTGCAGGGCACCGACTACATCTGGGCCGCGGGCGACAACGCCCAGGTGCCGGACATGGTCGGCCGCCGCGCCGGCAACCCGAACGCCTGGTGCCCGCCCAACGCCCAGCACGCGCTGCGTCAGGCGAAGGTCCTCGGCGACAACGTGATCTCCGGTATGCGGGGCTTCCCGCAGAAGGAGTACAGCCACGCCAACAAGGGTGCGGTCGCCGGTCTCGGCCTGCACAAGGGCGTCGCGATGATCGTCATGGGCAAGGTGAAGATCAAGCTCAAGGGCCGTCTCGCCTGGTACATGCACCGCGGCTACCACGGCATGGCCATGCCGACCTGGAACCGTAAGATCCGGATCTTCGCCGACTGGACGCTGGCGATGTTCCTCAAGCGTGAGGTCGTCTCCCTCGGCGCCATGGAGACGCCGCGCGAGGAGTTCTACGAGGCCGCCAAGCCGGCCCCGGCTCCGGCCGCCGCCAAGACGGAGGGCGAGAAGGCCAAGGCCTCCTGACCCTCCGGTGAGACGCCCCGCGAGGGGCGCACCGTACGACGCCCGAAGGGGCCGTCCGCCATCCGTGGTGCGGACGGCCCCTTCGGCGTATCCGGCCGGCGGCCCGGACCGGGCCCCGGACCGTGACGACGGCCCGCTCCCGCCTATGTGGATGGCATATGCACGCGCTTTGCCGATTCGTTGCCCGGTAGCGGGATGACGGAGTGTGCGAGGAGAGTTGACGCAGGTGTACCTCGCTGCGGCACAGGGGTGTGGCAGCGGGTTTACGAGCATGTCTGTACGCATTGTGCTTGTTGTGCTTGTTGTGTTTGTCGGGGAAACACCACGGAGGTGTGCGCCATGGCCGACGCCGCGTCGCGGCTGACCGCTCTTGCCGAAGAGTTGCTCTCGGAACCCCTGCCGGTCCGGATCCGGGCCTGGGACGGCAGCGAATCGGGGCCGCCCGGCGCCCCGGTCCTGGTGATCCGCCACCGCCGCGCCCTGCGCCGGCTGCTGTGGAAGCCGGGCGAACTGGGCCTGGCCCGCGCCTGGGTGGCCGGCGAGATCGACATCGAGGGTGACCTGTACGAAGCGCTCGGCCACCTGGCCGGTCTGCTCTGGGACCGCGGCGCCGACGCCAAGGACGCCGTCCACCCGGTCCGCGACCCCAAGGTCCGCGCCTTCGCCCGCGGCCTCCTCGACCTCGCGGGCCCCTGGCCGCCGCCCGCCCCGCCCGCCGAGGAGGTGCGCCGGCGCACCGGGCCGCTGCACACCAAGCGCCGCGACAAGGAGGCCATCAGCCACCACTACGACGTCGGCAATGATTTCTACGCCCTGGTGCTCGGCCCCTCGATGGTCTACTCCTGCGCCTACTGGCAGGACGGGGAGACCCTGGAGGACGCCCAGCGCGACAAGCTCGACCTGGTCTGCCGCAAGCTCGGCCTGAAGGAGGGCGACCGGCTCCTGGACGTCGGCTGCGGCTGGGGCTCGATGGCCATCCACGCGGCCCGCGAGTACGGGGCGCAGGTCACCGGCATCACCCTCTCCCGGGAACAGGCCGCCCACGCCCGCAAGCGCATCGCCGAGGAGGGGCTGACCGACCGGATCGAGATCCGCGTCCAGGACTACCGGGACGTCCTTCCCCGAGCTCTCGGCTCCGCTCGGACAGGGGATACCCCACCCGGGCCGTACGACGCGATCTCCTCGATCGGCATGGCCGAGCACGTCGGCTCGGTCCGCTACCGGGAGTACGCGGACGACCTCTACGCCCTCCTGAAGCCCGGCGGCCGCCTCCTGAACCATCAGATCGCCCGCCGCCCCGAGAAGGACGAGGACGCCTACCGCATCGACGCGTTCATCGACGCCTACGTCTTCCCGGACGGCGAGCTGGCCCCGGTCGGCCGCACCCTGGCCACGCTGGAGGAAGCCGGCTTCGAGGCCCGGGACGTCCAGGCGCTGCGCGAGCACTACGCGCTGACCCTGCGCCAGTGGGTGGCCAACCTGGAGCAGCACTGGGAGCGGGCGGTACGCGCCACCTCCCCGGGCCGGGCCAGGGTCTGGCGGCTGTACATGGCGGCGTCGGCGCTCTCCTTCGAGCACAACAGGATCGGCGTCAACCAGATCCTCGCGGTGCGCCCGCTGGACGGCGGCGGCTCCCGGATGCCGCTGCGCGCCCGAGCCTGGACGGAGGCCCGGAGGCCTGACCCGTACCCGTACCCGTAACGGAGGCCCGGAGGCCTGACCCGTGCCCGTACGGCATGGGCGAGGGGCCGGTGCACCGCTCTCCAGCGGTGCACCGGCCCCTGGGCGTGTCCGGTGGATCCTTCGTCCCGGCCCCGGGACCTGCGGCTACTCCGTCTTGATCGCCGTCAGCATGTTGAGCTTCGCGGCGCTGCGGGCGGGCCACAGCGAGGCGAGGACGCCCACCAGGCCGGCCAGGAGCAGGAAGAGGCCGAGCCGGTCCCACGGGATGACCAGGGCGTATCCGGGGATGTCGGCGGACAGGGTCTGACCGATCGCCCAGCCGAGGAAGACCCCGAGGCCGACCCCGATCACCGCGCCGAAGACCGAGATGACGACGGCCTCCAGACGGATCATCCGCTTGACGCGACCCCGGTCGAGACCGATCGCGCGGAGCATGCCGATCTCCTGCTGCCGCTCGAACACCGACATCGCGAGGGTGTTGACGACCCCGAGGACCGCGATCAGCAGGGCCATGGCGAGCAGCCCGTACATGATGTTCAGGGCGGTGTTGATGAAGCCGCCGAACATGTCACGGATGTCCTGCCGGTCCATGACGCTCATCGCCGGGTTGTCGCCGAGCGCGTCCACGATGGACTGCTCGTTGGCCTTGCTCGCGCCGCCGTCCGTCTTGATCCAGATCTCGCGGATGTCGGGGCGCGAGGCGGCGCTGTGCTCGTCCGCCATCTCCTTCGGGATGAGGAAGGTGGAGAGGAACTCGTTCTCCTCGTAGACGGCCCCGACCGTCACTTCGCCCTTCTTCTCGTCGTCGAACTTCACCGGAAGCGTGTCGCCGGTCTTCCAGCCGTTGGACTTCGCGGTCTTGGCGCCGACCGCGACCTGGCCGTCCTTCAGCGAGCCGAGCGAACCGGAGACGGTCCTCAGCGAGAAGACCTTCTCCACGTCGCCCGGAGTGACGCCGGAGGCGGACTGGTATGCACCGTCGACCTCGAACCAGGCCGCCTGCTGCGGGGAGAGCGCGGCGACGCCGTCGGCCTTCGCCAGGGCCTTGAGCGCGGACTCGTCGAGCGCGTCGCCGCTGGCCATCGAGACCATGTAGTCGGCCTTGATGTCGTCCGTGGTCATCTTGTCGATGGCCTGGCCGAGGGTGACGCCGAGCACCGAGATGCCGGTGACCAGGGTCAGCCCGATGGCCAGCGCGGAGGCGGTGGCTCCGGTGCGCCGCGGGTTGCGGACCGCGTTCTGCGAGGCCAGCTTCCCGGAGACGCCGAACAGCTTCTTCAGCAGCGGCCGGACCAGGGCGATGACCGGGCGCGAGAGCAGCGGGATCAGGACGATGACGCCGATCAGGGCGAAGAACGCGCCGCCCGCGACCAGCTGCCTGCCGGGCGAACCGCCGGCCGCCGCGCCGCCGATGATTCCCGCGGAGCCGAGCAGGGCGATCGCGCCGCCGATGGAGTTCCGTACGACCAGGGACTTGGTGGAGGCGGTGGCGTGCACGCTGCTCATCGCGGCCACCGGGGCGATCTTCGCGGCCCGGCGGGCGGGCAGCCAGGCGGCCATCACGGTGATCAGGATGCCGACCGCGAAGGCGGAGAGGACGGCGGTCGGCGAGACGACCAGCGGGCCGGCGGGGATCTTGCCGCCCAGGAGGCCCATCGCGGAGCGCAGGCCGGTGGCGAGGCCGAGGCCGAGGGCGAAGCCGATGACGGAGGCGATCGTGCCGACGACGGCCGCTTCCAGCAGCACCGAGCGCTTGATCTGGCGGCGGGTGGCTCCGATGGCCCGCATCAGGGCCAGCTCACGGGTCCGCTGGGCGATCAGCATGGTGAAGGTGTTGGCGATGAGGAAGATGCCGACGAACAGCGCGATGCCCGCGAAGGCCAGCAGCATGCCGTTGAGGCCGGCCATTCCGTTCTCGATGTCCTTCGCCTGCTGGTCCGCCAGCGCCTGACCGGTCTGCGCGGTCGCCTCCTTCGGCAGCAGGGGGACGATCGCGTCCAGCAGCTTCTGGTCGGAGACACCGTCCGCCGCGGTGACGGTGGCGCCCTGGAAGACGCCGGGCTTCAGGTAGAGCTGCTGGGCGGTCGCGGTGTCGAACAGCACGAGACTGCCGCCCGCGTTGACCGCGCCGTCCTCGGTGGTGAAGATCCCCGAGAGGGTGTACTCCTTCACCGGGCCGTTGGTGGCGACCCGCACCGGGTCGCCGACCTTGTACTCGCCCTTGCTCGCGGTGTCCTTGTCGAGCGCGACCGAGCCGTTCCGCGCCGGGCCCGAGCCGTCGGTGAAGGCGTAACTCGCGTCCTTGCCGTCCTTGCCGGGGGCGAAGTTCGCGCCGGTGTTGGACCAGCCGTTGCCGATCAGCTTGCCGTCCGGGTCGGCGACCCCGGCGAAGCCGGAGACCCGCCCGGTGGCTGAGGTCACGCCGTCCAGGCCCCGGATCTTCTCCAGGGTGGCGTCGTCGATACCGGGGGTCTTCTCGTCGCGCCCGCCGGCGTACGTCTCCACGGCGACGGCGACATCGTCGTAGCTCTTGGCGGACTGGTTGCGGAAGGCGTTGCCGAGGGTGTCGGTGAAGACCAGGGTGCCGGAGACGAACGCTACGCCGAGCATGACGGCGAGCACGGTCATCAGCAGCCTGGCCTTGTGCGCGAGCACATTGCGCAGGGCGGTACGGAACATGTCTGTGTGTCCTGGGATGGGTTCCGGAAGTGGGGGCGGGGACGCGCGGAGGCGGCGGCCGGGGTGTGGCGGGCGCCCGCGTCAGCTGGTGCGGCGGCCGTGTCGGCCGGCCGCCGGCGACGTCAGCTCGTACGGCCCTTCGCGTCGAACGCCTTCATCCGGTCGAGGACCCCGTCGGCGGTCGGGTGCATCATCTGGTCGACGACCGCGCCGTCCGCGAGGAAGATGACCCGGTCCGCGTAGGAGGCGGCCACCGGGTCGTGCGTGACCATCACCACGGTCTGGCCCAGTTCGCGTACCGAGTTGCGCAGGAAGCCGAGGACCTCGGCGCCGGAGCGGGAGTCCAGGTTTCCGGTCGGCTCGTCACCGAAGATGATCTCGGGCTGCGAGGCCAGGGCGCGGGCCACGGCGACACGCTGCTGCTGACCGCCGGAGAGCTCGGTCGGGCGGTGCTTCAGCCGTTCCGACAGCCCCACCATGTCGATCACCTTCTGCAGCCACGCGGCGTCCGGCTTACGGCCCGCGATGTCCATCGGCAGGGTGATGTTCTCCAGCGCGGTGAGCGTCGGCAGCAGGTTGAACGCCTGGAAGATGAAGCCGATCTTGTCCCGGCGCAACTGCGTGAGCTGCTTGTCCTTCAGCGTGGACAGCTCGGTCTCGCCGATGCGCACCGAACCGCTGCTGAAGCTGTCGAGCCCGGCGACGCAGTGCATCAGCGTCGACTTGCCGGAGCCCGAGGGGCCCATGATCGCCGTGAACTCGCCCTGCGGGAAGTCCACGGTCACCCGGTCCAGGGCGACGACCTGCGTCTCGCCCTCGCCGTAGACCTTCGACAGCTCCGTGGCGCGGGCAGCCACCGCGGTGGCGCGGTGAACGGTGGGGGTGGTGGTCACAGGGACGCTCCTGGTTCGGATGACGCGGATGCTCGGACACGGGGGCCGTGCTGAGGCGGGCGCTCACGCCATGCCTCGGGGACTTACTCCATCGTTACGTCCCGATCGCGCCGGGGCGTCCCTCCCGATGCCCGTTCCCGTGGCCGTCTTGAGTCGCATCACCGGCGTGGGTTCGTCCTCCTCGGGTATGACACCGACCCTGACCGGAGTCGTGGCCGCCGCTTCACGGTCACCCGGCGTGAGCGCATGGACGCGGGTGGGAGCGCCGCGGCAGCCGCCGGGGTGGGCATCGCGACGGGCGTCGCGACGGCGGGCGTCGCGAGGGCGGGCAGGTCCTCCTGGAGCGGCGCTGGACCGGAGGTCGGAGCGGCGCAGGATCGGGGGCCGGAGCGGCGCCGGAGCCGAGGGTGGCGGATGCCCTGGCGAAGCCTGGCGCGGACCTGGCGCATTGGGCCGTCCGAGTGCGGCGACTTTCCGTCATTCCCGGGTGGTGTGCCGACCGCCCACGATCGGCCGTGGGCGTGTGGTCAGCCCGGCCGCATGTGCTGACGGACCCTCAAGCGGTCAATAAAATAAGACAACATCGCGCCACTGTTCCGCTGATCGAGGGATCTCCCCGGATAGGGTCGGTAGCCGAACGCGGAGTCGCGCGGCACGCCCGGATGGTGGAACGCAGACACGGCGAGCTTAAACCTCGCTGCCCCTCGGGGGCGTGCCGGTTCGAGTCCGGCTCCGGGCACCACGCGCCGCACTGTGCGTGACCAGGGGTGATGACCCGCTACCGCCGGGTAGTTTCTTGGTTTCTGGCGCACACCTGGCGCACGCTGACTGCGTTGTGTGTATGGCATACGTGGATCCAGTGGAGAACAAGGCCGGAGAGGCGACCGGCTACCGGGTGAAATGGCGCCTGGGCGGGACCCGCAACGGCGACTGGCAGGGCGAGTGGTTCCTCGACGTGACCTCTGCGGAGGTCTTCCGGGACGCGGTGAACGACAACGCGCAGCAGTGGCCCCCGGGCTGGGTGAAGGGCAAGGGGTACATCGCCCCGGGGTCGGAGGACGAGGCCCGGTTCCTCTTCGAGGCGTACGCCCGGGAGTCCATCGAGAACCGGACCGGGATCGAGGGCCGCTACCGGGGCGCGATCGTGAAGGAGCTGGAGACCTACATCCTGCCGACGTTCCGGAACTGCGACGTCCGGTCCACCGATCACTTCTCGAAGGCCACGATCGGGGCCTGGGTGAACGAGCTGGCGGCCACCCACGTCTGGCGCGGGTCGAAACGGAAGCTGATGGCACCCAAGACGGTGAAGAACCTCCACGGGCTGCTGTCCAGCATCCTCCAGGAGGCCGTCCTTGAGGAGCCGCCGCTGAGGCTGCGGAACCCGTGCGCGCTGACGCGCCTGCCCCGGCTCGACGATGACGGCCTGGACGAGGACGACGACGGCGGCGGCGAAGAGATGGAGTTCATGACCCCCGAGGAGGTCGAGGGGATCGCGTCGCACATGCCATCGGAGGGTGGTGCGCAGCTGGTGCGGGACAAGTACGCGATGGGTGCCCGCTGGGGGGAGATCACCGCGGTCGCCCGGAGGCACCTGACGCCTCCGGAGCAGCGCGCGGACGGGAAGCCGCACATGCGGATCGCGCGGGCGTGGAAGCGGTCGACGGAGAAGGGTCACTATCTCGGCGAGCCCAAGCCGAAGCGCTCCAGGCGCTCTTTGAGAGTCGACGGGGTGACGTGGGCGCGGATGGTCGGGCGTGGCCTTCTCGGGATGCCTCACGGTGACCTGCTGTACCAGGGCCCGAACGGTGGGCGTTGGGTGTAGCTGAGCGATCCGGGGCGGAAGGACTCCCGGGTGACGTACCCGGGTGTGCGGATCGTCGAGGCCGCCCTGATCAACGAGGGGCTGTTGGCGAAGGCGTACGGGGATGGGCACTACGGGCTGGCGGCGCTGTCCGGGTATTCGCGGTGGCAGGAGTACCTCGGGTTCCGTGGGCGCCGCCCGGGTAACGGTGTTGGTGTGGGGTGGCGCGCTGACGGTCCTCGGCGGCATCGGTGCGGCGCTGTGGCGAGTCGGGCGGGGTATCGTCCGGACCGTACGGCGGATGGATGACTTCATGGGCGACTGGTGCGGCGAGGAGGGGCGTCCTGGTGCCCCGGCCCGGCCGGGGTTGATGGAGCGGGTATCCGCAATCGAGGCCCGGCTGCTGGGCGTCGAGCACGAGCTGCACCCGAACGACGGGGGCAGCCTGCGGGACGCGGTCGACCAGGTGAACCGGCGACTGGTGGACCTGTGCCCGGACCGTGCCGCCCCTGCCCGACGGCTACCGCCGCCGTCCTGAGACCGGGCGTCCCGCTCCACGACTGCGGGAGCGGGCCGCCCGACTTCCGCGTTTCGCCTGCGTCCGATCACCCCTGTGGTGAATCCTGGTGGTACGGGCTGCTTCTCCCGTTGGTAGCGGTCCGGACCGTGATGCTCCGATCGCGGTTGTGGACGAGCCCGGCCGCCCCCTCCCCCGAGAGCGGCCGGGCTCGCTACTGCCCGGGGCCGGTGTCAGTGGCTCCGCGTAGCGTGGTGTTTGTCCAAGAAGTTTGCTGCTTTGGGCCCGCGAAGACGCCCCGCTCGGGCCGAGTGGGGCGTCTTCGCGGGCCCGGCAGACCAACGGGGTCGGCTCTCGTAGGCTCCGGGCCATGACTGATTGCGTGCAGGTATCCACGGCCACCGCGACGAGGGACGAAGCGGTCACTCTTGCAGGCGGGGCTGTTAAGGAGCGCTTGGCTGCTGGTGCCCAGATTGTGGGGCCCGTCGTCAGCGTCTTCTGGCACCTCGGGGAGTACGGCACCGGCGAGGAGTGGCAGCTCCTCCTGAAGACGACGACGGAGCGGTACGCCGAGCTGGAGGCGCATCTCTTGGAGCGGCACCCTTGGGACAATCCGGAGCTGTGCGCCGTGCCGATCGTCGAGGGTGCAGACCGGTGCCTCGACTGGATTCGGGAGTCAGTGGCGCGCTCCTAGGCGGCGGTGCTTTCCAGGAGTTCGCGGACTGCGGGGAGGCCGGCATGCGGACGTAGGTGGTTGATGAGCGGGACGAGACGTTGCGCCGGGCGTTGAGAGGCGACGCCCCGGGCGAGGGCGGCCGCGCGGTGGACGTGCTGTGCGGCCACCTCGACTTCGTCGGCGGTGAGGTAGGCCTGTGCCAGCCAGGACAGATACAGCGACTTGTCGCGCGCGTTGTCGTCGCTGTACTGGCCGAGTGCGCGGGTGAGGGCAGGTACTGCGCGGAGGGGGCGCCGCAGCTCCGTCCAGCAGCGGCCGGTCATGATGTCCAGCTCGACGTCGTCGACCCAGGCCGCCCAGTCGGGTTGGGGCTCGCCGTCCTGTGCGCTGTCGAGGGCTTCGCGGGCCGCCTCCAGTGCGCGCTCGGTTCCGGCGACCTGGCCGTCGACTGCGCAGGCCCAGGCGTGGCGCTCGTGCAGTAGCGCGCGGACGGTGGACGGGGTGCGGGCCGTGATCGTGGTGCAGGATGCCTCGGCGACGGCGACAGCGGCCTGCCGGTCGTCGGGGCCGATCTTGTAGGCGAGGAACGCGAGGGCGTTGCCGTAGAGGTCCGGGTCGCTGGCTTCGCGCGCGAGGTCTCGGCTCTCCTCGTACAGGTCTGCCGCCTCCCGTGTGCGTCCGCCGTCGAATGCGGACCATCCCGCTTGCTGGGCCTGCTCGGCGAGGAGCGCGGTTGCTCTCTGGCGGGCGTCGTCGGTGAAGACGGCGCCACGCAGGAGGGACTTCATGCGCTGGACCTCTGCGAGGTACACCCGGTAGGTGTCGCCGCCGCCGAGGTAGATGTCGAGACGCCGGAGACGGGCGGCCCGTGCGCGCAGTTCCTCGATGTAGCCCGGGGTGATTCGGCTTGGTGGCTCTGGGCTGTGCAGGGCGGGGAGCGCCGCCGCAAGGCCGGTAGCGGTAGCTGCCTGGAGGATGGTTCGGCGTCGCACTGAGGGTCCGATCTCTTCACTGGAGTGACCAGGAGAGTCCGCTTCCCATGGGCGAGGGGCCAGGCCCAGGACCTGTCCCGGGACGCGTAAAGCGTCGGCGATCTGGACGATCTTCTCGAAGGTCGTGATGCGCCCGCGGCCCTTGGCGAGTTCCCCCACCCGGTTCGGCTTGATGTCGCACTCGGTGGCGATCTTGGAGAACGAGATGCCAGCGCGGTCGCGTGCCAGACGGAACACAGCTCCGAAATCGTGGCCTACCAGCGCGCGATGCATCTCCTCCTCGTCGATGAGGTCGCGCGGTAGAGCTGTCGGCGGCTGGTAGGTCATGCGGATCTCCTGCCTGCTCGTCCCACTGTGCGCGGGGGGCGTCCGCGTGGTGTACCCATCATGGGTATACCCGCGAGGGGCAGGCGGGGCATTCGCCGAAAAAGGACTCTCGGACGCCAAGGCCCCGGGAGCGGTTACGCCCGCCTGCCCGGGGCGACGACTGACTAGGAGTCGCCGTGCGTGAGGGTACCCATTGCAGTGTCGCGGAGTTGACGCGATGACTGATCTGACTGGAAACGGCGTCTCGCTCGGGAGGGAGCGGGTGCTCGCTGGCGAGCACTGGCTGCTGGCCGCCGCCCCGTCGGTCCGGCGGGTGCGGTTGGACTGGGCCGACTGCGGCACCACGTTCCTGACGCCCGGCGTCCTGTTCGGCGCGGTGATCGTCCGGGCCGCCGTGGTGCACGCCGCGCTGCTCCTCGACGACCCGGAGCAGTGCGCCGGTCCGCTGCGGAAGCGCCTGGGTGGCGGCCCCGTCTTCTACGCCGAGCAGAAGTTCGGCCGCGAGGCCGGATACGTCGCCCTCGTTCCGGGGTCCGTAACCATGACGTGGAGCGTGCCCGGGTCGGTGGCGAACCACCGCAGGGCCGCGCTTGAGGTGCCGGCCCCGGGGTGCACGAGTCCCGATCACGGGCGTTCGTGGTGGGTGGTGCCCTTGGACGGCCCCGGGGTGCTGTGCGACCCGGGGCCTCTCGCCATGCTCATCGGCCAGGGCCACGGTGTCCTCACCGCCACCTTGGGGAAGCGGCCGTGATGCTGACACTTCTGCGCGTGCCCGCACCCGGGGCATCGACTCCGGCTGTCCGCAGACGCTCATCCAGACGGATCGGAGCGCTCGTCATGATCGAGACAGGGGCGGGCCCGATGCCTGCGTACACCGAGACGCTGCCGAGGGCCGCCGCTTCCGCGCACTGCGCTCGGCGCCTGGGGCGCCTGGCGCTGGATGTGTGGGGGTTCCCCGACGTCCAGGACGCGGCCGAGCTGGTCGTGAGTGAGCTGGTGGCGAACGCCGTCCTGCACGCGCAGCGGGACTCGGTCCGGGTGACGGTGACCCGGCTCGGGGCGGGTGCGGGTCGCGATGGTCGACCTGTCGAAGGACCGTCCGGCTGTTCGCGCCGCCGGTGACGATCAGGAGTCCGGGCGGGGCCTGGACATCGTGGAGGCGCTGAGCGGCGGCCGGTGGGGCGTTGACCCCTTGCCGTGGGGGAAGCGCGTGTGGGCCACGGTCGGCCTGGAGGTCAAGCCCGATGAGTGAGCGCACGGCGCAGGTCTTGTACTGGGTGGCTCTGGCGTCGCTCCTCGGGGCGCTCTGCCTCGGGATCTCCCAGGACGGGCCGACGTGACCTGGCTGCCGACATCTGAACGCAATCCGAGAACGGAGGGGTTGATGACGCTGACCACGAGCGGGGCCACAGTGGTGGACGCCGAGCAGCTGTATGAGGCGAGTAGGCATGCGATTGCCCTCACGGTCGATGACCTGTGGCCGGGCCGGAACGTGGTCCTTGGGCCGCAGTGCCCGAGCGTCACGTCGTACGTCTGCCCGGTGACGGTCGACGGCGAGGAGCTGTACGCGAAGTACAGCTGGTTGAGTTCGTCGCTGGTGTCGATCCTGCACGGCGCGCGGGGGACGCTGGACGAGGTACTGGAGGCGCAGCCCGCGTACATCAGGAGCGCCGACTCGGTGACTCGCCGGGAGTACCAGCATCTGGAGGCCCTGCGGGAGATTGGCCGGCCCCGGGTGGCGGAGACGGCCGGGTTCCGCGCCGGCGTCCTGTTCACGCGGTCTGTGCCGGGGATGACGATCGCGGAGGAGATCGCCGTGCGCCCGTGGGACACGTCGGCCTTACTCGACACGGTCCTGCTGTCGCTGAGGGAGCTGCACAGCGAGGCGGGGGCGGGGTATCTGCGGGGGACGTGGCCGATAAACGAGCGGAACATCGTCGACGTCTTCTGCCGGAAGTTCAAGGGCCCGGCCGCCGCCGGGTACGTCGCCGGCCTCGGCCGGGACAGCGGGCTTGACGAGGATGAGCGCCTGGTCGTCGTCGACCTCGTCGCGAACGCGGTACGCCGACTGCTGCGGCTCGCGACGGCGCTCTCTCCCCGGCAGCGGACTGCGGTGTTCGGTGACCTCAAGCCCGAGCATGTCTATCTGGGCGGCCACCGGCTGACGTTCATCGACCCGGCGCTCCAGTGGGCGTCCGGGCCGCAGGTTGACGTGGCGAAGGTCTGCGGGCGGACGCTGCTGCTGGCGTTGTGCCATCACGAGCTGCGAGCCGAGCAGCAGATCACGCAGGGAGTGATGGCCACGCTGAACAGGCACGTCGCGGCGCTGCCGAAAGCGCAGCGGACTGACCGGCTGCGGGAGGTGATGATCCTGTGGCTGATGGACACCATGAACTACCTGACGTCGTGCCTGAGCGCGCCGTCGGGCTTCCCGCTGTCAGCTCATCAGCGGACGCTGGTGTCGCATGGGCTGCGGGTCGCGACGGTCGCGGACCGGGCCAGTGGCCTCCTCATCGGGTCGATGACCGGGGTCGGGCTGATTGACGCCATCTTCAGCGAGGTCGAGCACACCGCGTGGGACCTGCGGTGACCGGGCCGGTGGTAGGAGTCGTCGGCGCGGGCGCGGTCGGCCAGGTGCTGGCGGCCGGCCTGGTGTCGGTGGCGCTCCCCGGGCGGCTCGTCGTCGTGTCCAGGCGCGAGGAGCAGACACGCGGCCTGGTCGCCGACCTCCAGGACCTCGCCCTGTCCGCCCGCTCGCACACCCAGGTCGAGGCCGGGAGTACCGCGGACCTCCACGGGTGCGACGCCGTGGTGGTCGCCCTGCGCACGGACTTCACGAACACCGAGGCCCGCGACGTCCGCCGTGGTGGTGCCGTGGCGAACGCGCCCGCGATCAGCGACCTGGCGGGCGAGCTCCACGGGTACGGCGGGAGCGTCCTCGTCGTGACGAACCCGGTGGACCTGATGGCCCGCCGGTTCGCCGAGGTGTCCGGGTGCGCCCGCGTCTACGGGATCGGCTCCAACCTCGACTCGGCGCGGTACCGGCTGATCCTCGCCGAGTGGGCGCGGATCTCCCCGGAGCGGGTCCAGGGCCACGTGATCGGGGAGCACGGCGACCGTGCGGTCCTGTGCCTGTCCACGACGACGGTCGACGGCCGCCCGGTGCCCGCCCCGGCCCGCGCGGTCGCGGAAGAACTCCAGCGGCGACCGGCGCTGATCCGGGCCGGGATAGGGCGTACGCGCTGCGGTCCGGCCGGTGCAGTGCTGTCGACGCTCCGCAAGGTCCTCGGCCTGGCCGACGGCGTCGAGGAGCTGACTGTTCCGTACGGGGACGTGTGGCTCGGCGTCCCGATGCGCTTCACCGGGGGTACGGCCACCCCGTGCCTGCCCTCGCTCACTCGTCACGAGCTTCTGTGTCTGGACTCTGCCGCGAGCAGTCTCCGCGACGCCTACACCCATCTGCCTGCCCCGACCGAGAGGATCCCCGCATGATCACCGCTACCCGGCTGGAGGCCGCTGCTGCGGCTGTCACCGTCATGAGCAACCGGGCGGAGGTGACGGACTGGTCGGCCCGGTACTTCGGCCAGTGGTGGAACGCCTCCTCGGTTGAGGCCTCCTCGGTGTGCGCGGGCGCTGTCCTCGCCGCCGATGTCGACCCGGAGGCGTACGCCGCGCTGACCCTCCTCGTTCACGACGGGCGGCACACGGACGAGGTCGAGTACGCGCGGCACCGGATGCTCGTCGCCCGGGACGGTGAGGACATCATCGCGACGTCGCCGGACGAGGCCATCGCGTACCGAAGCAGCCCGGCCTCCGGGCGGCTCACCCTCTCCGGCGTCGGTGCCATGGAGCTGTCGCTCGCCGCCGCGCGCCTGGCCCGCGAGGTGATCCGGGGTCAGCTCCTGCAAGACGGCTGGGCGGTGCTCCATGCCTCGGCGGTCGTGCGCCCGGAGGACGGGGCGACGCTGCTGGCGTTCGGAGGGAAGGGCGCGGGGAAGACGACGACGGCCATGCTCCTCGCCGCCTCCGGGTGGCAGCTCCTGGCCAACGACAGGGTGCTGGTCCGGCCTACCGGCGAGCAGGGGGTGGAGGCGGTGCCGTGGCCGTCTGCTGCTGCTGTCGGCCTCGGCCTGCTGGACTCGCTGGGGTGGGGCGGTGCGGCGCGCGGCCACGTGAAGGACGGCGGGAACTTCCACCCGACGCAGCACGACGCGGTGACGACGGCTCTCCTCGCCGGGGACTTCACGCCGCTGTGGGAGACCGGGAAGCGGAGGGAGCGGAAGGTCCAGGTGTTCCCGGACCAGTTCACGAGCCTGTTCGGGGTGAAGCTGGCCACCGGCGGCCGCGCGGCCGCGCTCCTCTTCCCCCGGGTCGACGCAGACGCCTCGCCCGACCTGGTCGACGGCCCGGTCCCCGTGCTGGGGGACGGCGACTTCATGAGCGGTACCACCGAGGACCGGTACCCCGACGTCTTCGAGCTGGCCGGGGGTGTGGACGGCGGCGGGCGGCGAAGCGCCCGGGATGAGGTGTCGGCCCGGCTCGCTCTGCTGCCGCATCATGCGGTCCGGCTGAGCCACGACGTCGATGCGAGCGCCGCCGCGCTCCGGAAGGCCGCCGAGGCGATCTGATACCCGGCCCGGCCGAGCAGACTCCCTCACCCCGGTCGACCGGGGTGAGGGGTTCCATCGCACCACCCGACGATCGACGGAGGACAGGATGACCATCGCAGCTCAGCCGCCCACCCTCGCCCGTACCAGCGACCCGGAACAGATCCTCAACGCACTGGCGCCGCACATCGAGCACCTGACGATCAACGTCGCGGACGGCGGACCCCTGTGGGACCGGGAGATCGCCCTCCTACTCCGGGACAACACCATGGTGCGGAACATGGCGGAGAGGATCCTCGGCCAGGCCGTGGCGTACACGGTGTGCGCCATGGAGAACCCGGACGTCCACCTGGGCGTCGGCAAGCTCGTCGACATCGGGGTGCATCAGCTGATCCTCGACACCCCTGTGTACTTCGCGCTCTGCAAGGTCCACAACGGCGGGGCGTACAAGCATCACGCCCCGTTCATCCAGCGGCGGAGCGACGGCCTGTGCCTGCGTACCGCGGACTTCCTCGCGGCTGACGGCTGGGACGTCGACGAGGAGCTGTGGGCGATCGACGGGGCGGACTGCTCGCCGTGTGACAGCAAGGCGCCCGACAGCCACTGATCCGGGGGCTACGGTCCCCCTACGCTGGCCTCTGCCCTCCGCCCGTGCGGAGGGCAGGGGCCTTCCCCGGCAACGCATCGAGAGAGGCACTGTGCCCGCACGACACGACATCGCAGCCGAGACCGAGCTGTGGGACACCTATGCCGCCAGCGCGTTCAAGGACGACATGGAACCCGTCTTCTGCTGGACGCAGTACCCCGGGCACGGCCCGGGGCCGGAACTCCTCGGCGATCCGGCGACCGCGCTGGAGATCGGTTGCGGTACCGGCCGGGCGCTCGCCTTCCTCGCCGGGCGCGGGGTCAAGGCGACGGGCATCGACCTGTCGCCGGCGATGGTGAAGAAGGTGACCGCCCGGTGGGCCGGCACGGGGGCCGACTTCGTCTGCGGCGAGGTGCTGGAGACACTCGCCGCCGACGAGACGACCTATGACGCCGTCTACTCGATCTTCGGCGCGGTCTGGTTCACCGACCCGGAGCGGCTGCTCGCGCTCGTCGCCGAGCGCCTCCGGCCGGGCGGGGTGTTCGCGTTCTCCCATCCTCCGGCGATCCCCGGGGCGTACGGGCCGCAGGGCATGTACAAGGGCGGGTTCGCCGGGAAGGCGATGTACACCTACCGGTACAGCTACACTCCGCGCGGCTGGACCGACCTTCTGGAGGCGGCGGGGTTCCGTGACGTCGATGCCAGGGTCCTCGACGCGCCGACGGCCGGGCACATCGGCACGCTCCTGGTGACCGCTCGCCGCTGACCCGTCACCCGTGTGCAGATGGAGGCCCGGCAGGTGACTGCCGGGCCTTCGCCGTTTCCGGGGGTGCGCCAAGCCGTGTGCCATCTGGCGCACGGGGGCCCGTCTGGCCCCCTCCGGCTTTCCCTGGCTGGGTCTGGCTCGGGGCGGGTTTTTGCAGGTGGGGGCGTTTCTGCTGGTCAGGGCGTCAGGGTGGAGCCGGTTCGAGTCCGGCTCCCGGCACCCTGCGCCGCACCGGGCATGACCCGGACGGCCCAGACCGTGACCGGCGGCCCGCTCCCGGACCCGGACCTTCCGGCCTTGTACGAGAGCCTCCCCCCGGGCCCTCCGCGGAATCCCGCCGCGGGCTGCCGCAAAGATCCTCCCCTGGCACTGGGGTGATTCTTTTGCCTACCCATTACTCTTGTGGCGAGGCCACGCAGTGTGGCCACGGAGGAGTGAGATGAGGAGCAGCAACCCGGTCTTCTCGCGACGGGGGTTCAGCCGCGACAACGGCCACGCGGGCTTCAACGCGACGCCGCAGGCCGGGGCCACCGCGACGGGAGCAAACCCGTACGCACAGGGCACCGCCGCCAACCCGTACGCCACCAACCCCTACGCCCAGACGGACTTCCAGGGCGCCCCGCAGGCACCCGCCCGTCCCGACGTGATGACCATCGACGACGTGGTGACGCGTACGGCGATGACGCTCGGCACGGTGATCCTGGCCGCGACCGCCGCCTGGTGGATCATGCCGGTCGACCAGGCGAACCTCGGCAGCGCCTATGGCGTGGCCATCGGCGCCGCGATCATCGGCTTCGTGCTGTCGCTGGTCAACTCGTTCAAGCGCCGGCCCTCGCCGCCGCTGATCCTGACGTACGCGGCGTTCGAGGGTGTGTTCCTCGGCATCGTCAGCAACATCGTCAGCATGTACGTCGCCCCCGGGGCGGCGATGCAGGCGGTGCTCGGCACCATGGCGGTCTTCGCCGGTGTGCTGATCGCCTACCGCACCGGACTGATCCGGGTCACGCGCCGCTTCTACGGCTTCGTGATGGCGGCCGCCATCGGCTTCATGCTGCTGATGATGGTCAACATGCTGTTCGCCGTGTTCGGCGGCGGTGACGGCCTCGGCTTCCGCAGCGGCGCGCTCGGCGTCATCTTCGGCATCGTGGCCATCGTCATCGGCGCGTGCATCCTCGCCCTGAACTTCAAGCAGGTCGAGGACGGCATCGCGTACGGCGCTCCGCGCGAGGAGTCCTGGCTGGCGGCCTTCGGCCTCACCGTGACCCTGGTGTGGATCTACATCGAGATGCTGCGCCTGGTCGCGATCCTCAGCGGAGACGACTGACCGGCCGCACGGCACCCGCAGTACCCGCAGTACCGGAACGGCCCGCAGGCATCGTGCCTGCGGGCCGTTCCGCGTCCTGCTGCTCCGGGGCGGGTGTACGGGGTGGTGCTGGTCACCGCAGCTTGCGTGCGGCCCTTCTCAGGTCGTGCTCGTGGATGATCGCCTTGGCGTGGCCGTAGGCGAGTTCGTGCTCGCCGCGCAGCCAGCTGACCTTCTCCTCGAAGCGCACGAGGGAGGGGCCTTCGTCGACGGTGCGGAGCCAGTCGGAGATCTCACGACCGGTGCATTGAGGGATCCGGGAGAGCAGGTTGCGATGGGTTTCTTCGGAGAAGACATGCGACATCGGCGCCTCCGACGCAGTGCGCGTTGCTGGTCTCCCGACACCGTGCCCGAGCGGACGGGCGTTGGCAACCACGCGGGAGGGGCGCGTAGGGTCGGCCGGGTGCTCGATACGACGCCCCTGATCCTGGCCGTGGACCGTTTCGCCGACCGGCTGCGCTCGGCCCCGCAGAGCCGCCTGCAGCGCGGTGCGGCCGCCGACGCGCTGGCCGCGGCCCGCGAACTCGCCGTACGGGCCCAGCGTCTGGAGAACCCGGACGCCGAGCCGCGTGAGCTGCCGGACGCCGGGATGTTCGCCGTGGGCGACCAACTCGCCGTCGCCGGGCGGGACCTGGCCGTGGCACTGGAAACGGCCCCGCCCCAGGAGCTGGACGAGGCCGTGCGGTATGTCGGGGAAGCGGCGGCGCGGGCTTTCGCGTGATGCGTGTGAGGGGCCCGCGCCCGGCGGTCAGAACGAGGCGATGACGCGGTCGGCGAGGATGTACACGTTGTCCTCGCCGCAGGAGAAGGTCAGCGCGTAGGCACCCGAGACACCTGAGCCGCCCAGCAGCACCGGCTGCCGGCCCGCCCGCAGGGCGTCGGCGAGCTGCTCGGCGGTCTCGCGGTGGCCGGGGGTCATGCACAGCGTGGTGCCGTCGGCGAAGACGTACACGTCGAGCGTGCCCAGCGGGCCGGGCCGCACATCGGTCAGCTCGGTCGCGGTGCCGGCCAGCTCTTCGAGCCGGTTCACGGTGCGCTCGTGGTCGGTGACCACCGGTGTCTGTACGGGGACGAAGTCCGGGTGCGAGGGGTGGCGGCGGCGGGCGGCGGCCAGCTCGGGGGAGTCCTCGGGGAACTCCACGATCTCCGGAAGGTCGGTCAGCTCGCCGATCTCGTGCTCCGCGAGAGTCCGCTCGCTCAGCTCCGCGAGCTCCTCCATCGCCTCGGCCGCCTCGAAGTCCATCGACTCCAGACCGGCGAAGTCGGCCTGCCGGGGCACGTAGTACGGGGTGTCGTCACCGAGGCCGGACAGACCGCCCAGCAGGGACGGGGCGTCGGCGGCGTCGCGGGCCTCCTGGGCGGCCCAGAAGGCGCGCGCCTCGGCCAGCTCGCGCTCCCGCTCCTCGGCGAGCGCTTCGGCGACGGCCGCGCGTATCTCCTCGGCGGGCGTGGCCGTACTGCGGCTCTGTGGTGGCACGGAGGCGCTGAGAGCATGGCCGGCGGCCAGCTCCGTGCGCAGCGCCGCGACCTGCTTGCGCAGCCCGTGAGCGGCGTGCAGTGCGGCGGCGCCGACGGCCGTGGCAGCGGCGGTGGTCAGCAACAGGGCAAATGACATGGCGCTCACTGACATACTCCCGGTTTCAATCGATACCCCCGACTTCCTACATCAGCTTGGCCTGTACCGGTACGTGCTGTCAGTGCATTACGTCACGAAATGGACAGGTCTTTCGGCCCGATGTTTAGCCCCATATCGGCGATGACCTGCAGAAACGACTCTCCCCCGGGACGCAGATCACATCCTGGGGGAGATTCGGTCACGGTCGGAGCTCGGTGGGGTTCGAAACCCCCTCGGTGAGGGACACGACGCGCCTCAGCCGGGCCGCTCGTGCCCGCGCTGAGCTTCGCCTCGGCCCAGCCGCTTGTGCTCGCGCTGAGCTTCGCCGCTGCTGCGGCTCAGCTCAGCCGCTCGATCACCATCGCCATGCCCTGGCCGCCGCCCACGCACATCGTCTCCAGGCCCCACTGCTTGTCGTGGAACTGGAGGCTGTTGATCAGCGTGCCGGTGATGCGGGCACCGGTCATGCCGAAGGGGTGGCCGACCGCGATGGCGCCGCCGTTGACGTTGACCTTGTCCAGCGGCAGGCCGAGGTCCCGGTAGGAGGGGATGACCTGGGCGGCGAACGCCTCGTTGAGCTCGGCGAGGTCGATGTCGTCGATGGTCAGCCCGGCCCGCTTCAGCGCCTGCTTGCTGGCCTCGACCGGACCGTAGCCCATGATCTCGGGGGAGAGCCCGGAGACACCGGTGGAGACGATCCGGGCCAGCGGGGTCAGGCCCAGCTCGCGCGCCTTGGTGTCGGACATGATCACCAGGGCGGCGGCGCCGTCGTTGAGCGGGCAGCAGTTGGCCGCGGTGACCAGGCCGTCGGGGCGGAAGACCGGCTTCAGGCCCTGCACGCCCTCCAGGGTGACGCCGGCGCGCGGGCCGTCGTCCTTGGAGACGACCGTGCCGTCGGGGGTGGTGACCGGGGTGATCTCCCGCTCCCAGAAGCCGTTCTTCAGGGCTTCCTCGGCGAGGTTCTGCGACCGTACGCCGAACTCGTCCATGTCCTGGCGGGTGATGCCCTTGGACCGGGCCAGGTTCTCCGCCGTCTGCCCCATCGAGATGTACGCGTCAGGGACCAGGCCGTCCTCGCGCGGGTCGTGCCAGCCCGCTCCGGACTCCTCGGCGCGGGCCGCGGTACGGGCCTCGGCCTCGGCGAACAGCGGGTTGTGCGTGTCCGGGAGGCTGTCGGAGTTGCCCTTGGTGAAGCGGGACACCATCTCGACACCGGCCGAGATGAAGACGTCGCCCTCGCCCGCCTTGATCGCGTGCAGCGCCATCCGGCTGGTCTGCAGCGAGGAGGAGCAGTAGCGGGTGACCGTGCAGCCGGGAAGGTGGTCCATCCCCATCTGTACGGCGATGACGCGGCCCAGGTTGTTGCCCTGCTCGCCGCCGGGCAGACCGCAGCCCAGCATCAGGTCGTCGATGTCCTTCGGGTCCAGCTCGGGGACCTTGGCCAGCGCGGTCTGGATGATCGTGGCGGTCAGGTCGTCCGCGCGCAGGTCCTTCAGGGACCCCTTGAAGGCGCGGCCGATCGGCGAACGGGCGGCAGAGACGATCACGGCTTCGGGCATCACGCGGCTCCAAGGGGCTGGAAGGCTGTGTGGACGGGCGGAACTCCTCTGGAAGTTACCCGGACGTATCGCCGCGGTCACCCGGCAGGCCGTGTGATGCGGGACTCTTTTCTAAGCGCTTGCTCAGATCGGCCTTCTCCGGGGCCGGCATCCGCTACACGTGCCGGTGGGCGGCGTCCGGATACGGGTGCGGGGTGGGTTCCGTGGAGGGGGGCAGACGCCGCCGCCTGCGGTGCTTGAGGAGGGCCCAGGGGGCGCGCGCCCCCGTGACCTCCGTACCGGCCTCCCGGGCCGCCTGGGAGGCGGCCTTCGCCACCGGGAGGATGTCCTCGCGCCGCGCACCGTCCAGCCGGTCGGTCTCCGGCCACAGGCCCAGCACCGCGCACAGGGTGGGCAGCACCGCCATGGCCGCCGTGGCGTAGCCCTCGGCGGAGGGGTGGTAGTTGTCCGGCCCGAACAGCTCACGCGGATTCGCCGCGAACTCCGGGCCCAGCAGGTCGCCCAGCGACACCGTGCGCCCGCCCTGCTCGACCGCCCCGATCGTCTGCGCGGCCGCCAGCTGCCGGCTCACCCGCCGGGCCAGCCAGCGCAGCGGCTGGTAGACCGGCTCGATCGTGCCCAGGTCCGGGCAGGTCCCGACGACCACTTCCGTGCCCGCCGTCCGCAGCCTGCGTACCGCCGTCGTCAGGCAGCGCACCGACTGGGTCGCGGGCATCCGGTGGGTGACGTCGTTCGCCCCGATCATGATCACGCAGACGTCCGGGACCCGCGCCGGATCCGCGAGCAGCAGCGACACCTGCCGCTCCAGATCGTCCGACCGGGCCCCCGGCAGGGCCACGTTCCGCAGGTCGACCGGCCGCTCGGCCACCGCCGCGAGCCCCGAGGCGAGCAGCGCCCCCGGGGTCTGCCCGGCCCGCCGCACCCCCTGACCGGCGGCCGTCGAGTCCCCGAGCATCCCGAGCCGCATCGGGTCGTTCGGCCCGGCGAACGCCACCCCGTACCGTCCGTCCGCGCTCGGCGGAACCGGCGCCGTCCCGCCGCCCACCTGCCTCTTCGCGAGCTGGACCTCCGCCAGGAACACGCCCACGGCCGCCGCACCGATCAACCCGATGCTGCCACCGCCGTAGGCCGCGCCCGCCGCGATCCGCCGTGCCACCCTTGCTCTCGACACAGTCCGGTCCACCTCCTCCTCGCCGTACAGCCGTACACGTACCTACCTGCCCCGCGAGGGGCTCCGCGTACTCCTTTCCGTACGCAGAGTCCGTCCTGTACGCATACTCTGGGCCGGACCATCTCGGAGATCCCGGAGTACACGGTGCAATTCCACGATTCGATGATCAGTCTTGTCGGCAACACCCCGTTGGTGAGGCTGCGCAACGTCACGGCAGGTATCCAGGCGACCGTCCTGGCCAAGGTCGAGTACTTCAACCCCGGCGGGTCGGTGAAGGACCGCATCGCGCTGCGCATGATCGAGGCGGCCGAGCAGAGCGGGGAGCTGAAACCCGGCGGCACGATCGTCGAGCCGACCAGCGGCAACACGGGCGTCGGGCTCGCCATCGTCGCCCAGCAGAAGGGCTACAAGTGCATTTTCGTATGCCCGGACAAGGTGTCCACGGACAAGATCAACGTGCTGCGCGCGTACGGCGCGGAGGTCGTCGTCTGCCCCACCGCCGTTGACCCCGAGCACCCGGACTCGTACTACAACGTCTCCGACCGGCTGGTCACCGAGACGCCGGGAGCCTGGAAGCCGGACCAGTACTCCAACCCGAACAACCCGCGCTCGCACTACGAGACCACCGGCCCCGAACTGTGGGAGCAGACGGAGGGGAAGATCACCCACTTCGTCGCGGGCGTCGGCACCGGCGGCACGATCAGCGGCACCGGGCGCTACCTCAAGGAGGTCAGCGAGGGCGCGGTCCAGGTCATCGGCGCGGACCCGGAGGGCTCGGTCTACTCCGGCGGCTCCGGGCGGCCGTATCTGGTCGAGGGCGTCGGCGAGGACTTCTGGCCGAGCGCGTACGACCGTACCGTCACCGACGAGATCGTCGCGGTGTCCGACAAGGACTCCTTCCAGATGACGCGCCGGCTCGCCAAGGAGGAGGGGCTGCTCGTCGGCGGCTCCTGCGGCATGGCGGTCGTCGGAGCCCTGGAGGTCGCCAGGCGGCTCGGTCCCGAGGACGTCGTCGTGGTGCTGCTCCCCGACAGCGGGCGCGGCTATCTCAGCAAGATCTTCAACGACGAGTGGATGGCCGACTACGGCTTCCTGGAGAACACCGGCGCCTCCGCCAACGTCGGCGCGGTCCTGGACTTCAAGGAGGGCCCGATGCCCTCCCTCGTCCACATGCACCCGGAGGAGACGGTCGGCGAGGCCATCGAGGTGCTCCGCGAGTACGGCGTCTCCCAGATGCCGATCGTGAAGCCGGGCGCCGGCCACCCGGACGTGATGGCCGCCGAGGTCATCGGCTCGGTCGTGGAACGGCAGCTGCTGGACGCGCTGTTCACCCAGCGCGCCTCACTGGCCGACCCGCTGGAGAAGCACATGTCGTCGCCGCTGCCGCAGGTCGGCTCCGGCGAACCGGTCGAGGACCTGATGGCCGTGCTCAGCGGCGCGGACGGGGCCGACGCGGCGATCGTGCTCGTCGAGGGCAAGCCCAAGGGTGTGGTGAGCCGCCAGGACCTGCTGGCGTTCCTCGCCAAGGACGCGGGCACGGCGAAGGCCTGACGGGCCGGTGGCCGGGCCGGGTGCGCGGCCTGACGGTCCGGCGGTGGCATTGAGCCTCGGCTGACGGTCCGGCGGCGGGCCTGGGTCTCGGCCCGATGGTCCCGGAAGCGGGCCTGGGGCCGCGGTTTGAAGGGGCAGTCGCTGGGCCTGAGCTGCGTCTTGACGGTCCGGCGGTGTTGCGTGGAGCCTCGGCCCGACGGTCCGGCAGCGGGTCCTGACCCGCAGCCTGACGGTCCGGCAGTGAGCTTCGCGAAAACGGGTACGAGCGCGTCATGTCCGCGCAGCACCCGCTTAACACGGCTCCGGCACATTGATGGGTGTCGGCAGGGAAACCCGCCGGCACCCAGAACGGCGACAACGGACTACGGAGCGGCTCCCGGACCTCCACCGTCGCCCGGACGCGAGCATCCGGCCCTGACCCGGACCGCGTCCCTCGCGGGGACCGCCGTCGTCCCGCCCCCGGGCGACCGGGGGTGCGGCGGTCCCCGCGACATACTTCCGCACACCGGCGCGTCCGGACTCCCCCGTGGGTCCGGCCGCGCGGTCGTGTTCCGGGCCTTGGCCGTGCGCGCGAGGATTCGGCGGCGGGCTCAGTCCTTCCAGTCGGACGGTGCGCGCTGTGCGCGCTCGTCCCGGCGGCGGAACGGACCGCCGCCCCGCACCGCCTGGAACGCGTTGACACCGACGATGCCGAGCCAGGCCACGACCAGCCCCTCGATTCCGGCGTTCGCGACACCGATCGCGGACAGCGGTATCGCCAGGATCAGCGAGACGATCCCCAGGCCGTGCCGCTCCCCGAAATTCCCCGGCTCCGCCGGCCGCGCACCCCGGGCGACACTCATCTGCTGCTCGGCGAGCTGACGGCGGACCCGGCGGTCGAGCGTGGTGTCGAGGCGCTGCTCGACCTTCTCCAGGAACGAGTCGATGAGCGCGGACTCGTACTCCGCGCCCAGCTCGCCGCGGGCCTGGAGGGTGGCGGCGAGCTCCTTCTTGAGCTCGTGGTCACGGGCTTCCATGTCGACCACGGTACGGATCCGGGTCCCCGCCGGCAGTGGGGCTAGCCCCCGGATTCCGTGGGGTTAACCCCCTGTCGGCCCGTTCCCGTTCCGTCCCGCCCCGATCCGTCCCGACCTGTCCTGGCCCTGCATATGGACATACAGCGACCTTCCTGGCTGAATAGAACGGTTGGCGCCGGTCGTGGCGCGACGGATCCAGCAAGGGGACGGCATGAGTGGGAGCGGCCCCGCCGCACGGTTGCAGCGGCTCTTCGAGGGCCACCGGCTCACACCCACCCAGCGGCGCATCGCGCACTGCATGGTCCGCCGGGCCGCCGACGCGCCGTTCCTCTCCAGCGTCGAGCTGGCCGAGCTGGCCGGCGTCAGCCAGCCCTCCGTCACCCGTTTCGCCGTCGCCCTTGGCTTCGACGGCTATCCGGCCCTGCGCAGGTACCTGCGCGAGGTCGCGCCCGCCGACGCGGAGCAGGAGGACGCGGGGGAGACGTACAACGAGTACCAGCAGGCCGTCCGCGCCGAGATCGAGAACCTCCAGCACCTCTCCGACGTGCTCGCCGACCCCGCGCCCGTGGAGCGGGCCGGGAGGCTGCTCGCCGGCTCCCGTCCGCTGCCGGTGCTGGGACTGCGCGCCGCCTCCTCCCAGGCGCGCGGCTTCGGCTACTTCGCCGCCAAGGTGCACCCCGACGTCCGGGTGCTCGACGAGGGCGGCAGCATGCTGCCCGACCGGATCGACGCCGCCCGCCGGGCCGGGGCCACCGCCCTGATGTGCTTCGCGCTGCCACGCCACCCCAAGGAGGGCGTGGACGCGCTCGCGTACGCCCAGGAGCAGGGGCTGACCGTGGTGACGGTCGCCGACTCCGCCTTCGCGCCCGTCGCCAGGCACAGCGATCTGCTGCTCCCGGCGGCGATCGGCTCCGGGCTCTCCTTCGACACCGTCTGCGCGCCGATGCTGCTCGGCCGGGTGCTGCTGGAGGCGATGTGCGACGGACTTCCCGACGCCCAGGCGCGGTTGGAGGAGTTCGACGTACGGGCGGCGGCGCGCGGTCTGTTCGTGGAGTGAGGCACCGCCCGTCCGGCCTTTTCGCGGTTTCTCAGGCATCGCTCATCTGCGGCCGTTAATCTCCGCGCCCAGAAGCACCGCGGCATCGGCGGTGCGCGGGATCACAGGTGCCCCGGATCGTGGGTGCGCCGGATCTTGGGTTCGCGGCAGCGTGGATTACGTGGAGAGAGGGGTACGGACGTGGGGCGTGGAGGGCAGTCGCTGGCGAGAGTGGCCGTGAGCGTACGGGCCGGGGCGGCACCGCTGTGGTGGGCGGGGCTGGTGGCCGCGGCGGCGGGGGCGTTCGTCCCGGGGCTGACCGGGCGGCGGATCGGACTGCTGGCCGGGGCGGCGCTCTTCATCGTCACCGCGGCCGTCGTGGCACTGGCGCGCGGGAAGCGGTACGCGGAGCTGGCCCGGGGCGCCTCCCGCGCCGGGCGGGGCGACTTCCTCCAGGACCGGGCCGTGACCGTACGGGCGTGGCGGCGCGGGCGCAGGTGGTGGCTGCTGGGGGCGTTCGTCGTGGCGGTGGCGTCCTCGTTCGCGCTGCCGGGCGCGGGCGGGCTGCTGCTCGCGGGAGCGGGCGCCGGCCTCTGGGCGAAGGCCGTACGCATCGGACAGCGCGAGCGCCACGAGGACGTCCTGTACTGGGTGCGCACCGACTGGTCCGGACACGGGAGCGCGGTCGGCAAGCGGGTGAAGGCCCACCGGACCACGGGGCCGGAAGCGGGGGACGCCGCGCCGGGCGGGGCGCGGCGTCGTCGACGGTGAGGTCGGACCTTTGCCCGGTCTGACCTGTGCGCAGAGCCATGGTCTGACCTGTGCGCAGGGCCATGGTCGGCCCTGCGCGGCAGAGCTTTGCGCGGTCGGTCCTATGGGCGTCGGACCCGGGGACGGCCCCGGCTCCGGACCCGGTCAGACCTCCAGGTCCGCCTCGATCTTCTTCAGCTGGTGGCGGGCCATCGCCAGATTCGCCCGGCCCGTGTCCAGCACGAGGTAGAGGAACAGGCCGTTGCTGCCACGGGTCTTGAGCAGCCGGATCAGGTGGTACTGGGTGCTGAGCGTGATCAGGATGTCCTCGATCTCGTCCTTGACGCCCAAGTGCTCCATGGTGCGGAGCTTGGCGCGGACCACGTCGGTGTTGCCCGCGGCGGCGATCTCCAGGTTGAAGTCCTTTCCGCCGCCGAGCGTGCCCAGGGCCATCCCGCTCGTGTAGTCGACGAGGGCGACGCCCATCGCGCCCTCGATCGAGCTCATCGCTTCCTTCAGTGACGCTTCGGTGTTCGCCATGGAGGCTCGTTTCCTTTCCCTGGCCGGTCGCGGTGACCGGGGCCGATTCTGTGGTGGCTGCTGTGCGGGCCGGTGCGCGGGCTTCTGCGTGATGGCGTGAGTCCCGGTGGTGGTGGTGACGCTGCGGGTGGGGGGATCGGGCCGCCTACGTGGGGCGTTGCGGCAGGGCGCGGCTCGGCGCGGCGGTGGGGCGTGGGGGTGCGGAGCGGGCGGTGGCGGGGCGCTCGGCGCGTCCCAGCGCGGCGTCGACGAGTTCGCCGATACGGGTGCCCGCGCGGCGGCCCTCCAGATGGAGCCGGCCGACGTTGATGCGGTCCTCGGCCAGCAGGGTCAGGACGGCGGAGGAGCCCGCGGCGTAGGTGGCGATGTAGCCGTTGCCGCCGCGGACCAGCAGTTCACGGAAGTCGCCCCGGCCGGTGGCGTCGGTCATCCGGATCGCTACGCCCAGGGCGGCGGCGGTGAGTGCGGCGACGCCCTCCGCCTCGACGCCCGGGGTGTCGTGGGCCAGGACCAGCCCGTCGGTGGAGGCGGCCAGCGCCCCGGAGAGCAGCGGGACCCGGGCCCGTAACCGCTGGAGCTCGTCGTGGACCTCACGCACTTCGGCCTCGGGAACCATCAGCTGTCTCCTCCCGGCACGCTGTCTGAGCGCGCGTATCACAGGGCCTCCAATGCGTCTCGGAGCCGGCGCAGCAGGGCGATATCAGGGTCGGCCGTCACCTCGGGGAGCGTGATCCGGCCGGATGCGGAAGCGGCAGCCCGGGGCTGGTCGCGGACCGCCTCGACCAGGCCGGCCGCCGCCAGCCGCCGCAGGTCGACCAGGATGTGGAACGCCGAACGGCCCAGCGCCTGCGCGATGTCCGAGGCCGTACGGACCCCGTCGGCCAGTTCCAGCAGCCGACGCTGCCGGGCCGGGACCGGGGCGTCGGCCGGATGCGCCGCCGTCCGCCGCAGCGGGGCGCCGTCGCAGGCGGGGTCGGGCCAGATCCGGTCCAGGAACTCCCGTCTGCGCAGCGTCTCGCGCTCCACGGCGGCCACCGGGACGGGCCGCACCGGACCGATCCAGTGCGCCACCCCGTAACGGAAGCGGGCGGGCGTCCCGGTCGGGGCGAGCGCGAAGAACGCGGCGTCGTACAGCGCGCCCAGATGGCACAGCTCCAGTGCGCCGCCCGGCACGTGGCCGCTGTCCACGAGATAGCGGCCGACCCGGCGGCGCGCCCCGGCCTGCGCCACGGCGTCCCACCAGCCCTCGTGCCGCAGGGTCCCGCCGGTGGTGAGCAGGACGTCGATGCCGGGGGTGGCGGGGCTTTCGGCGTGCACCACCTGGCCGTCGGCGAGGTAGAGCGTGCCGCGGTCGCGCATCAGGGCGCCGGTGGCCCGCTCGGCGGCGAGGCGCTGGAGCATCGGGGAGAGCGCCGGGAGCCGGTCGGTCCCGGGGGCGTCGGGGGCGGCGGCTATCGCGCTCATGCCAGCACCAGCCGCTCGGCCAGCTCGCCGAGCCGCATCCGGGCGAGCGCGAGATTGCCCTCGGATCGGTCCAGCCACAGATGCAGGAAGACGCTGCTGTCGAAGGCCGTCTCGACGAACCGGAGCATGTGGTACCCGTCGTGGGTGGTGACGATGACGTCCTCGACCGGAGTGCTCGGCGAGCCCGTGGACAGGTCGCCCTCCGCGGCGAGCTGGGCGAAGGCCGGCTGTTCGGCGGTCATCCGGGCGACCTCCGCCGTCTCGGCGGCGGTCGCCTCGTGGTCGCCGTTGGGGGATTCCCCGATGGTGCCGAGGGCGAGACCGCTCGTCCAGTCGACCACCGCGGCGCCCCGGGCGCCGGGCAGCCTCATGACTTCGAGCAGGCACTCGTCGATTCCGGGCACGCGGATTTCCCCTCCCGACGCGGCGTACGGCTGTGACGCAGAGGCTACGCAACGTGCTCACGACAGGTGGAGGTTCTGGCATTTTCCTTTGGTACATGCGGCCCGCGGTGCGACCGGGCGGCTGGAATGCGGCGGCGGGGGCGGTGGACGCCGCCCCGTCAGGCGTCCGGGGCGCCGGACTTCTCGCGGGCCGGCAGCACCGCCTTGTTGAGTTGGTGACGGCGAACAGGGCGATCGGCGCGAAGAGGTTCGGCGGGAAATCGCCCCCGGGCCTCGACCACCTCCGCACCATCTCCAGCCCGCCTACAGGCCTTCTCCAGACCATCTCTGCGTACGCGATGCCGCCCGCCTCATCGATGCCTCCGAGGTCGCCTTCCGGAGCGGCCCCTGCGGGAACGGTCTGCGGGAACGACCCTGCGGAACGGCTTGCGGAACGGCTTGCGGGAACGGTCTCCGGTTCGGCTCTCGCTCGGCTCTCGCGCGATCTTCGCCCGGCATTCGGGTCGCTGGGGGAACGTGTTCCCGATTGTGGCGGCGCGGGCCCTGTTGACTACGACTATTCAGCACATCAGGATGTGAATAGATTTTCACCGTCGCGAGGAGGCACCGCCATGTCAGGACCCCGCCCCGTACGGGCACCGCGCGGCAGCGCACTGACCGCCCTGGGATGGCAGCAGGAAGCCGCCCTGCGGATGCTGCAGAACAACCTCGACCCCGAGGTCGCCGAGCACCCCGACAAGCTCGTCGTCTACGGCGGCACCGGGAAGGCGGCCCGCGACTGGCGCTCGTTCGACGCGATGGTCCGTACGCTGCAGACGCTCAAGCAGGACGAGACGATGCTCGTCCAGTCCGGCCGGCCGGTCGGCGTCATGCAGACGCACGAGTGGGCGCCGCGCGTGCTCATCGCCAACTCCAACCTGGTCGGCGACTGGGCCAACTGGGAGGAGTTCCGCCGCCTGGAGGCGCTCGGACTCACCATGTACGGCCAGATGACCGCCGGGTCCTGGATCTACATCGGCACCCAGGGCATCCTCCAGGGCACCTACGAGACCTTCGCCGCCGTCGCCGCCAAGAAGTTCGGCGGCACGCTGGCCGGGACGATCACCCTGACCGCCGGGCTCGGCGGCATGGGCGGCGCCCAGCCGCTCGCCGTCACCATGAACGACGGCGTCGCGATCTGCGTCGACTGCGACCCGCGCGCCATCGAGCGCCGGATCGAGCACCGCTTCCTGGACGTGAAGGCCGACAACCTGGAGCACGCCCTCCAGCTCGCCGTCGAGGCCCGCGACGCCCGCCGCCCGCTCTCCATCGGCCTCCTCGGCAACGCAGCCGAACTGCTGCCCCGGATGCTCGCCGAGAGCGCGCCGATCGACATCGTCACCGACCAGACCAGCGCCCACGACCCGCTGGCCTACCTGCCGCTCGGCGTCGACTTCGACGACATGGCGGACCTCGCCGCCGAGAAGCCCGCCGACTTCACCCTGCGTGCCCGCGAGTCCATGGCCCGCCACGTCGAGGCCATGGTCGGCTTCATGGACGCCGGGGCCGAGGTCTTCGACTACGGCAACTCCATCCGCGGCGAGGCCCAGCTCGCCGGCTACGACCGCGCCTTCGACTTCCCCGGCTTCGTCCCCGCCTACATCCGCCCCCTCTTCTGCGAGGGCAAGGGCCCCTTCCGCTGGGCCGCGCTGTCCGGCGAGGCGTCCGACATCCACAAGACCGACAAGGCGATGCTGGAGCTGTTCCCGGAGAACGAGTCGCTGCACCGCTGGATCAAGATGGCCGGCGAACGCGTCCACTTCCAGGGCCTGCCCGCCCGCATCTGCTGGCTCGGCTACGGCGAGCGCGACAAGGCCGGCGAGCGCTTCAACGACATGGTCGCGAGCGGCGAACTGGCCGCCCCGCTGGCCATCGGCCGCGACCACCTCGACTGCGGCTCGGTCGCCTCCCCGTACCGCGAGACCGAAGCCATGCTCGACGGCTCCGACGCCATCGCCGACTGGCCGCTCCTGAACGCCATGGTCAACGTCGCCTCCGGCGCCTCCTGGGTCTCCCTCCATCACGGCGGCGGCGTCGGCATGGGCCGCTCCATCCACGCGGGCCAGGTCTCCGTCGCGGACGGCACGAAGCTCGCGGGCGAGAAGATCCGCCGCGTGCTGACGAACGACCCGGGCATGGGCGTCATCCGCCACGTGGACGCCGGATACGACATCGCCGAAACCGTCGCCGCCGACCGGGGCGTACGCGTCCCCATGACGGAGGGCAACTGATGCCCACGGGCGCATCCACCACCGCTTCCGGTGCCCGGGAGCAGTGGCGTGCGGGTGACTCCTTCCTCTCGATGTGGCGCGAACTGGCCCCCGTCGGACGGCACCCCGACAGCGGCGGCTACCGGCGATACGCCTGGTCGGCGGCGGATCTCGACTGCCGGGCCTGGTTCCGTACGCAGGCCGAGGCGCGCGGTCTCACCCACGAGACCGACCGCAACGGCAACCAGTGGGCCTGGCTCGGCGACCCCCTGGCCGGGGACGCCGTCGTCACCGGCTCGCACCTGGACTCCGTCCCGGACGGCGGCGCCTTCGACGGCCCGCTCGGCGTGGTCTCCTCCTTCGCGGCCCTCGATGAACTCCACCGCAGGGGAGTGGAGTTCACCCGGCCGTTGGCGATCACCAACTTCGGCGACGAGGAAGGCGCACGCTTCGGCCTCGCCTGCGTCGGGTCCCGGCTCGCCGCCGGACAGCTCGCCGTCGCCGACGCCCACCGGCTGTGCGACGCGGACGGCATCACGCTGCCCGCCGCCATGGAGAAGGCCGGATACGACCCCGGGACCATCGGACCCGACCCGGAACGGCTCGCCCGGATCGGCGCGTTCGTCGAACTCCACGTCGAGCAGGGCCGCGCCCTCGACCTGACCGGCGACCCCGTCGGCATCGCCTCCGCCATCTGGCCGCACGGCCGCTGGCGGTTCGACTTCCGGGGCGAGGCCAACCACGCGGGCACCACCCGCCTCGCCGACCGCCGCGACCCGATGCTCACGTACGCGGAGACGGTCCTCGCCGCCCGCCGAGAGGCCGAACTGACCGGCGCGCTCGCCACCTTCGGCAAGATCGCGGTCGAGCCCAACGGGGTCAACGCCATCCCCTCCCTCGTACGCGGCTGGCTCGACTCCCGCGCCGCCGACCAGGCCACCCTGGACGCCGTCGTCACCGGCATCGAGCGCGCCGCCCGGGAGTACGCCGACCGGGCCGGGATCGGCCTCGACGTCGTACGCGAATCATTCACGCCGGTCGTCGAGTTCGAGCACGCCCTGCGCGACGAGCTCGGCAGGATCCTGGAGGGGGCCGGCGACACGGGGCGGCCCGTGCCCGTCCTCGGCACCGGCGCGGGCCACGATGCGGGTATTTTGTCCGCCTCGGTGCCCACCGCCATGCTCTTCGTACGGAACCCCACCGGCATCTCGCACTCACCCGCCGAGCACGCCGCCGAGGACGACTGCACGGCCGGGGTGGAGGCACTCGCCGACGTACTGGAAGGTCTCGCGTGCAGCTGACACACCGGACGACGGGCGCGCCCGTCACCGCGACGTACTGGATGGACCACGCCTGGCTCGGCACCCACGTCGAGCCGGGCGTCACCCTGGACGTCGCGGGCGGCCGCATCGCCGGGATCAGGACCGGCGTCGGGGCACCGCCGCCCGGCGCGACCGCACTGCGCGGCCTGACCCTCCCCGGCCTCGCCAACACCCACTCCCACGCCTTCCACCGGGCTCTGCGCGCCACCGTCCAGGTCGGCTCGGGCACCTTCTGGACCTGGCGCGAGCTGATGTACCGCACGGCCTCCCGGCTCACCCCGGACACCTACTTCGACCTGGCCCGCGCCACGTACGCCGAAATGGCCCTGGCCGGCATCACCTCCGTCGGCGAATTCCACTATCTGCACCACGCCCCCGGCGGCACCCCCTACGCCAACCCGAACGCCATGGGCGAGGCGCTGATCGCGGCCGCCGCCGAGGCCGGGATCCGGATCACCCTGCTGGACACCGCCTATCTCGCCGCCGGATTCGGCGAGAAGCCCAACCGGCACCAGCTGCGCTTCTCCGACATCACCGCCGAGGCCTGGGCGGAGCGCGCCTCCCTCCTCAAGGGCGACGACCACACCCTGATCGGCGCGGCCGTCCACTCCGTCCGGGCGGTCCCGGCCGACCAGCTGGCCACCGTCGCGCAGTGGGCGGAGGAGCGCGAGGCCCCGCTGCACGTCCACCTCTCCGAGCAGACGGCGGAGAACGACGCCTGCCAGGCCGCCCACGGCCGCACCCCCACCCGGCTGCTGGCCGACCACGGAGTCCTCGGCCCGCGCACCACCGGCATCCACAACACGCACCTGACCGAGGCGGACATCGAACTGCTGGGGTCCTCGGCCACCGGCACCTGCATGTGCCCCACCACCGAACGCGACCTGGCCGACGGCATCGGCCCCGCCGCCGCCCTCCAGAAGGCGGGCTCGCCGCTCTCGCTGGGCAGCGACAGCCACGCCGTGATCGACCTCTTCGAAGAGGCCCGCGCGATGGAGCTCAACGAGCGTCTGCGCACGCACATCCGCGGCCACTGGACGGCCGCCGCCCTGCTCCGGGCCGCCTCCGCCGACGGGCACACCGCACTCGGCCGCCCCGAAGCGGGAGTGCTGGAGCCGGGCGCCCCCGCCGATCTGACCACCGTCGCCCTGGACTCCGTCAGGACGGCCGGGCCGGTGCCCCGACTGGCAGCGGAGAGCGCCGTATTCGCCGCCTCCGCCGCTGATGTGCGGCACACGGTCGTGGCGGGCCGGCACATCGTCCGGGACGGCCGTCACGCGCAGATCGAGGACGTGCCCCGGGCGCTGGCCGAGGCCGTGGCCGCCCTGCACGGCTGACCGCACCGCGAACGAGCCCCGACCACCCCGCCCCTTCCCGACGCCCGGAGCAGCCACCGGCACCCCTGACGCTCCGGGCGCCAGGGGGTGTCCCCCCGACCGGACACCCCTTGGCGCAACGCAAGGAGAACAGCCACACGATGACGACCACCGCCGTCACCCACATCGCCAGCCTGGTCACCAATGACCCCTCCCTCGGTAACGGGACCCCCCTGGGCCTGATCCAGGACGCGGCCGTCGTCATCGAGGGCGACCGCATCGTCTGGACCGGTGAATCCAGCAAAGCACCCGCCACTGACAACGTCCTCGACGCGGCCGGCCGCGCGGTGATCCCGGGCTTCGTCGACTCCCACTCCCACCTGGTCTTCGCGGGCGACCGCACCCAGGAGTTCAACGCCCGGATGTCCGGGCAGCCCTACCGCGCGGGCGGCATCCGCACCACCGTCGCCGCCACCCGGGCCGCCTCCGACGAGGAGCTCTCCGCCAACGTCGCCCGCTATCTCGCCGAGGCCCTGCGTCAGGGCACCACCACCTTCGAGACCAAGTCCGGCTACGGGCTCACCGTCGAGGACGAGGCCCGCGCCCTGCGGATCGCCGCCCGCCACACCGACGAGGTCACCTACCTCGGCGCCCACATCGTGTCCCCCGACTACGCCGACGACCCCGCCGGGTACGTCGACCTGGTCACCGGCCCGATGCTGGAGGCCTGCGCCCCGCACGCCCGCTGGATCGACGTGTTCTGCGAGCAGGGCGCCTTCGACGACGACCAGGCCCGCGCCATCCTCACGGCGGGACGCGCCAGGGGGCTGCACCCCCGTATCCACGCCAACCAGCTGACCTACGGGCCCGGTGTCCAGCTCGCCGTCGAGCTCGACGCCGCATCGGCCGACCACTGCACCCACCTCACCGACGCGGACGTCGACGCGCTCGGCCAGGGCAGCACGGTGGCGACCCTGCTCCCGGGCGCGGAGTTCTCCACCCGCGCCACCTGGCCCGACGCCCGCCGCCTCCTCGACGCGGGGGCCACCGTCGCACTCTCCACGGACTGCAACCCCGGCTCGTCGTTCACCTCGTCCGTGCCGTTCTGCATCGCGCTGGCCGTGCGCGACATGGGGATGACCCCGGACGAGGCGATCTGGTCGGCCACCGCCGGCGGGGCCGCCGCCCTGCGACGTACCGACATCGGCCGGATCACCCCCGGCGCCCGAGCCGACCTGGTCCTCCTCGACGCCCCCAGCCACGTCCACCTCGCCTACCGCCCGGGGGTCCCGCTGGTCAGCGCGGTCTGGCGGAGCGGACAGCGGATGGTGTGACGGGCGGTCAGGGTGACGGGCGGTCAGGGTGCCGGTGTCGGGGTCCAGTCGGCCTTCGGCCACGCGTACGCGTCGAAGCCGGTGGGGAGCTTCCCGCAGTCCGCGTAGGTGCTGACGGCGTACGTTCCCGTCTCCCGGTACCAGTGCGCGTACACGAGGTCCCCGTTGTCCGGGTTCCGGAAGCGGAAGCCCGGCCTGTCGACGCGGGTGTCGACGAAGGTCCAGCCTTCGTGTTCCAGCCGTGCCCGCATCCGGTGCAGGCCGGACCGGGCGACGTCCTCCGGGAGCGCCGTGACCCGCCAGTCGAGACCGAAGCTCCTGACGTCCGGGCGGCCCTGGTCGATGTGGGCCAGGCTCCGCAGCCCTCGGTAGTAACAGGTGCCCGTCTCCACCCGGACGGGGCCCACCTCGGGTCTGCCGGGCAACGCGGCCTCGTCGTAGGCGCGTTGGGCCTGGTCCTTGAGCCGGGAGGCGGCGCGGTCGGGGTCGGCCTTCGGATACGGCGTCCCGTTCCACAGCCGGACGAGTGCGGCGACCGTGGCCGCCGCTGCGAGCGCGGCGCAGGGCGCGGGCGGCGCGGGATCCGGGAAGGCGCGGACGAGGCAGGAGACGTCGGCGGGGGGCCGTGCGGTACCAGGAGCGGGGCCGGGAGCGGAGCTGGGGCCGGGGCGCGTTCATGATCGAACGCTATGAGCCGGCGGTTACCGGACGCCTCCGGTGGCGTACTCGGCGTGGATGAGCAGCCGGTCCGGCCCCGGCGCACCGCCCCCACACGCGGAAGGACCCGCTCCCGGTATCCGGGGCGGGTCCTTCCGCGGTGCTCGACGGCCCGGGGGAGCCCCGTGGCGGGGCGGCGGGGCCGGGTCGGGTCATTCCTCCAGGGTCAGACCCCTGCGGAGCTTCGTCAGCGTCCGGGAGAGCAGCCGGGACACGTGCATCTGCGAGATGTTCAGCTCCTCGCCGATCTCCGACTGCGTCATGTTGCTGACGAAGCGGAGCGAGAGGATCATCCGGTCCCGGGAGGGCAGCGCGGCGATCAGCGGCTTCAGCGACTCGACGTACTCGATGCCTTCGAGTCCGTGGTCCTCGTAGCCGATGCGGTCCGCGAGCGCGCCCTCGTGGTCGTCCTCCTCGGGCTTGGCGTCCAGCGAGCTCGCGGTGTACGCGTTGCTCGCGGACATGCCCTCGACGACCTCGTCCGGCGTGATGCCGAGGCGCTCGGACAGCTCCGCCACGGTGGGCGCGCGGTCCAGCTGCTGGGAGAGCTCGTCGCCCGCCTTCGCCAGGTCGAGCCGCAGCTCCTGGAGTCGGCGCGGCACGCGCACGGACCAGCTGGTGTCACGGAAGAAACGCTTGATCTCGCCGACGATCGTCGGCATCGCGAAGGTGGGGAACTCCACCCCGCGGCTCAGCTCGAACCGGTCGATCGCCTTGATCAGGCCGATGGTGCCGACCTGGACGATGTCCTCCATGGGCTCGCTGCGGGAGCGAAACCGGGAGGCGGCGAACTTGACGAGCGCGAGGTTCAGCTCGACGAGGGTGTTGCGTACGTAGCTGTACTCGTGGGTGCCCTCTTCGAGGGACTCCAGCCGCTCGAAGAGCGTCTTCGACAGGGCCCTGGCGTCCAGAGCGCCCACTTCGGCGTAGGGCGGGATCTCGGGAAGCCCTTCGAGCCCCTCGCACGCCGTGCCGGAGAAGTCTGAGGTGATGCCGGTGGTGCTGGTGGTGCTGGTGGTGCCGGAGGCACTGGCGGTGGTGCTGGTGGTGCTGGTGCGCGGGCCGGGGACGGCGCTCGCGGCGGGGGAGTCGGAATTGGTCGGTCCCTGAGGACATGCCGACGACGCGTTGTGGGTACGCGCTTCGTCGAGCCGGGGTGACATGGTTCTCCTCCATCGTTCTCGGCATATGGCTGCCGATGCCCATACGTGTTCCTGCGGTGAAGCGGCGCCTCCAAAGCCGGTCGTGTTTCGGGTGTACCTCTACCCATACCCGGTCCTGGCCAGCAGTGACAAGCGCCAATTGATGCGATATGTCCGGTTTGTTGAGGTCTCCGACTACCGCGTGGCGAACGGAACGCGTACTGTTTTACGCACGTCGGCGGCAGCTACGCATACAGCCGCACAGGCAGTGACGCGCACAGTGACGAACGGCGAAGAGGGACAGGCATGGACCGCGGGACGGTCGGCAGTGCGAACCGGGGTCGGCTTCAGGTCGAGGCCCGGACCGAGGGGCGCAGCGAGGTCGTGACACCGGTGGGTGAGCTCGATCACCACACCGCCGATCTGCTGCGCGAGCCCCTGGAGAATGCGGTCGAGCAGGGGCGGTCGCGCCTGGTGGTCGACTGCTCCCGCCTGGATTTCTGCGATTCCACCGGGCTGAACGTGCTGCTCGGCGCCCGCCTCAAGGCGGAGGCGGCCGGTGGAGGGGTTCATCTGGCCGGAATGCTGCCCGTCGTGGCGAGAGTGTTCGAGATCACCGGCGCCGAGGCGGTCTTCACCGTCCATGCCACGCTCGAAGAGGCCCTGGCCACCTGACCTGCTGTGAGCGTGCGACCGGGGGCGTTCCCGATGTCGGCTGTGTCACGCGATCGTGTGCCCCAAGTGGGTGTTGTTGCGAAACGGCAGGGCAGGAGACACCCCGGCGGCACCCCGCGGGGGCACCGGCACATTCGGTAACTGATCACTATCTGTTCAACGGCGACATGGCGACATGGCGAATCGGTGAGGTGAAGCGCTGATGAGCACCACCCGGCAGCATCCGCCGGGCGACCTCGGTCGCGAGCCGGACGCAGCGGGCGCAGCCTCGCCCGTCCCGGCCGAGCGGCAGTGGCGCACGCTCTCACTCGGACAGGCCGGCGGCATCGTTCCGACGGCCCGCGACTTCGCCCGGCAGGCGCTGCACGACTGGGGCTGGCTCCCGGCGTCGAGCGCGGACCGCCGGGCCGCCGCCGAGGACGTCCTGCTGGTCGTCTCCGAGCTGGTGACCAACGCCTGTCTGCACGCGGAGGGCCCCGAGGAACTCCGGATCGGCCACACCTCCAAGGTGCTGCGGGTGGAGGTCGTCGACCGGGGAGCGGGACAGCCCGCACCCCGTACGCCGCACCGCGCCGGGCGGCCCGGGGGGCACGGCATGTTCATCGTGCAGCGTCTCTGCCTCGACTGGGGTGTCGTGCGTACGCCGGACGCCCCGGGCAAGACCGTCTGGGCGGAGCTCGCCGCCCCCGCCTAGGCGGCACCCCGACGAAATACCGCCGAGACCCCCGAGATTCCCGAGGTCGCCGAGATCCCCGGCGGCCTTCGATCGTCGGCGGTCCGAGGGTCCGTGGACCTCCTTCCCCACGCCGAAGAGCGGATGCCGGATCGGCGCGCTCTTTGTCTTCCCTCCATCAGGCCCCCGGCGTACCTTGGCGCCACATCTGATGTGCCGTCAGCAATGCGGGCCCGTGCGAGTCGTGGTGCGCGGCGGCGTCCGGCATGAGGGGAACACGAGGTGTCGAACCAGAAGCGGACAACTCTCGCGCTGGCGGCTGCGCTGGCAGGCTCGATCGTGATGGCGGGCGCGCCCGCCGCGCACGCCGAGGTCGTGGACGTCGACTACCAGTGCGTGACGCCCATCGGGCCCAAAGGGGCGGTCTCGCCCATCGATATCAAGGGCGTCAAGAGCGGCGACGGCTACAAGCTCACCATGTCCTTCCGCGAGGGCGTCTCCTCCAGCCCGGTCGAGCTGGGCAAAGGGGCCATGAACCCGAGCGCCGTCATCGAGCTGGGCGGCGCGGAGCAGGGCAAGGTCCAGGTCTCCGGCCCGGCGAACGCCGAGGCGATTCCGGCCGACACCCCCATCAAGATCGGTGACTTGTCGGGGACGTACACCCCGAAGAAGGGCGGCAAGGTCACCTTCACCGCCGGGGTCCTCACGATCAAGGCCCTCGGTACGACCACCACCTGTACGCCCAAGAACAGCCCCGGCCCCTCCCTCGAACTCGACGTCCAGGGGGCGGGCGGTTCATCGGGCGGCGGTTCCACCGGAGGCGGTTCCACGGGTGGCACCACCACCGGCGGCTCGACCGGCGGCACTTCGGGAGGCGGCGAACTTCCCCGCACCGGTCCGCTGGACTCGGCGGCGGCGCTCGGCACACTCGGCGGCACCGTGCTGCTGACCGGGGCGGCAGGTGTGCTCTGGCTGACCCGGCGAGGACAGCGCTCAGCAGGCTGATCACGGCAGCCGCAGTGCTCGGCAGGCTGATCACGGCAGCCACAGCGCGTATGCCGGCACGGCACGTATGGCGCGTACGCCGGCACGGCACCTACAGCACATCCGGCGCACGCCCATCGCACGAAGCGTCCGCCCGTACGAAGCGCACGGCAGCGCCATCGGCGCCGGAAGGCAGAGGAGCCGCCCATGTCGCCACCCACCCCGCGTCTCCGCCGGACGCTGCCCGCTCTCACGGCGCTGCCCGCTCTCACGGCGCTGCCCGCTCTCACGGCGGTGCTCGCCGCGCTGCTGTGTGCGCTCACGTTGCTTCCGGCAGCCGCAGCCGCAGCCGCAGCCGCCGCCGGGAGCGACGACAACGGCCCGGTGGACTGGACGGCCCGGCCCGCAGGCGGCGGCGCCGGCCGGGACGCCAGGCCGTACGTCTATCTGGAGGGCACCCCCGGCACGGTCCTCCAGGACCGCCTCTCGGTGACCAACTCCGGCCGCGCCCCGCTGACCGTACGTCTGCGGGGCGACGGCCGGGCCGGGGCCTGGATCCGGTTCGCCGCGGACACGGTCACCGTGCCGGCCCGGACCCGCGCCGAGGTGCCGCTCGCCCTCACGGTGCCGCCCGACGCGGTGCCCGGCGACGCCTCCGGGGCGGTCGTGGCCGTCGACGGGGGCGAGGAGGTCCGCGTACCGGTCCGGGTCCGGATCGGCGGCCCGACGCTGGCGGCGCTCTCCGTCGAGGACGTCGAGATATCCGGCGGGACGATTCGGTACGCCCTGGTCAACCGGGGCAACGCAACGCTGAAGCCCCGGCTGGCGGTGCGCGTCGACGGGGTGTTCGGCACGCTGCTGGACCGCCCGGAACGGCTCCTGCCGCTGGAGCTGGCCCCCGGCCGGCGGGTGGAGCGGACCGAGCCCTGGCCCGACGCCCCGGTCCTGGACGCGGTCACGGTACGGCTGCGGGTCACCGCTTCGGGGGGCGCCCGGGACGAGGCCGAGGGCTCGGCGACGTACATCCCGGTGGCCCCGGTCGTCGGCGGCGGGCTGCTGCTCCTCGGCGGCCTGGCCGTGCTCGGCTCCGGTGCGTACCGGCGGCGACGCACCCGGCGCGGGGCCCCGGGCAGCACGGAAGCCGCCGGTGATCGGCAACCGGCCGCAGAGACGAGGCCTGTGGTGAAGGCGAGATCTCTGGTGACGGAGGGAGCGGAATCGTGACGCAGCAGCCCGGCCCCGAAGCCTCGCGGCGCACCGGCCACCCCCGGAACGGAGCGATCCGGGCCCCGGCCCCGGCCCCAGCCCCGATCCCGACCCCGGCCTCGCCCCGGACCGCGATCCCGACCCAGAACCCGGCCCCGAATCCGCCCCCGCTTCCAGCCCCGCCCCCGCTCCCGGCCCCCTCCCGCCCCGCCGCGTCGCCCGTCCTCCTGTTCCTGGCCGTCCTGCTGGTGCTCCTGCCCGCCCTGTTCGTCCTGGCCGCACCGGGCGCGCGGGCGGCCGACGGCGACCCCACCGTCACCCTGTCCACGAAGGAGGCGGGCAAGGGCGGGGAGATCACCGTCAGCGGCAGCGGCTGGCGTACCGAGGCGTTGCTGATGCTGCTGATCTGCGGGCAGTCCTCGCCGGAGCGGGGCGTGATCGGCGGTACCAACTCCTGCGCCAACGCCGACGGCCGCGCTGTCACGACCGACAAGAAGGGCGCCTTCAGCAAGAAGCTGCCGGTCGCCGAACCACCGAAGCCGTGCCCCTGTGTGGTGCACGTCGCCACGGTGACGGGTGAACAGGCCCTGGCCGACGTGGTGTTCGCGGTCGCGGGCCATCCCGCGGCGGAGCTGCCCCAGCAGACCGGCGGCGGGAAGCTCGCGGTGCTGGCCACCACCCGGCTGGACGGCGACAGCTCCCTGCTCACCTGGTTCGGGGCCCCGCCCGCCCGCCGACTCGTCTTCACCGTGGGCAATCTCGGGTCGGCCCCCGTCAAGGACCCCGTCTTCGAGATCGGCACCGCGCACGGCGTCTACGCGCCGCAGTGGGAGGAACGCCAGTGGCGCGGCACGGTCGCCCCCGGCGGCAAGGCGCAGATCAAGCTGCCGGTCGAACTGCCGGCGGGCGCGCACGGCGACTACCAGGTTTCCCTGCGGTACGGGCAGAAGGTGCTGGCCGAGCAGCCGTGGGGGGTCGGCCGCCCCTGGGGCGTCACGCTCTTCTGGGTCCTGCTCTGCCTGGTCGTCCCGGCGGCCGTCTTCCGTATCGGCATGGCGGTCGTGGACAAGGTGCGGCCCCGCCCCGTCGGTTCGCACCGTACGCGTACGCCGGCCAGGTGGACGATGCCGGGGAGGCGCAGGGGCACGCGCGACCGGCACGGCACGGGCGTCGGCCACGACCCGCGTCCGTACGACACGAACACCGACACGAACACCGGCGAAAGCACCCATACGAACACCGACTCAAACGCCGAGACGAACACCGACTCAAACGCGAACACGGCCGTGCTGCCGTGGTTCACCCCGGATTCCGCACCGTCGGAGAACCGACCCCGACCCCGACCCACGACGAAGGGACAAGCGTGAGCACGCAACGGAGGATGAGCGCGGCCGGAGTCGCGCTGATGCTCGGCGGCGCGGGCATCCTGATGGCCGCGAGTCCGGCCCAGGCCGCCGAGGTCAGTTACGCGACGGAGTGCGTTCCGCCGCCGATCTCGGGACTTCCCGCGGTGCAGGGCACCACGAAGGTGGAGCTGACCGCCCCGGCCGAGGCGAAGGTGGGAGACGAGATCGAGGTCGTCTGGAAGACGGTCGAGGCCGCGTCCAGGAACCCGGACGTGCTGGACCTGGGAGCGGACACGGTCAAGCCGACCGGAACCGTCACTTTGGGCGGTGCGGCGAGCGGCGAACTGAAGCTGGAGGGCCCCCGGCAGAACCCGCCCATTCCCAAGAACAGCCCCATGGTGCTGCCCGACATGAAGGGCACGCTGAAGCTGGAGGCCGCCGGGGAGATCACGCTGACGCCGGGCGCGTACGACATCAACGTGTCCAAGCCGATCTCCACGGACACCAAGTGCGCGCCGAAGGAAGAGGTCCAGCCGGGCGCCACGATCAAGGTCACCGAGGGCGGCGGCTCCACCACGGGCGGCACGGACTCCGGAGGCACGGACAGCGGCGGCACGGACTCCGGAGGCACCACGACGGGCGGCACCGACACCGGAGGAACCACCTCCGGAGGTGCCGATTCCGGCGGTACGACGTCCGGAGGTACGGACGGCGGTACGGACACCGGCGGCACCACGTCCGGCGGGAGCACCGGCGGCGGGGGCGGCGAGACCGACTTCCCCGGCAAGGAGGTGTCCGTCGCCTACGCGTGCAAGACCCCGATCGGGGACAGGAACGCCACCTCGCCCGTCCGGATCAGCGCCCGGAAGAACGGCGGCGAGTACGGCCTGACGGTGGAGTTCAGCAGGTCCGTGATGGACAGCCCGATCGATATCCCGGCGGGCCAGGTGAAACCGTCCATGGACGTCGGGCTGGGCGGGGCGGACAAGGGCACGGTCAAGGTCGAGGGGCCGCTGAACAAGGAGGTCATCAAGACCGGAGCCCCGATCGGGATCCCCGACCTCACCGGTACGTACAAGCCCGGCGCGAGCGGTAAGTCCACGCTCAGCCCCGGTGTCCTGACGGTGATGGCCGCCGGTACGACGACGACCTGCACCCCGCCCGACGACGTGGCCGTCTCCCTGGAGCTGGACACCTCAGCTCAGCCGGGCGGCGCGTCCGGCGGCAGCGGCAGCGGGAGCGGCGGCGCGGCGGGTTCCGGCGGCGCGGCGTCCGGCGGCGGTACGGACTCCGGCGGCGGCCTGGCCGCCACCGGGGCCGAGGGCGACGGTGTGCTGCGGGCGCTCGGCCTGGTCGCCGGTACGGCGATCCTGCTGGGCGGCGCGGTGTTCACGTTCACCCCGTGGCGGAGGCTGCGCGGCACGCGCTGAGCGGGGGCCACGAGTGGGGCCACGAGTAGGACCACGAGCGGGCGTCGCCGGACGGAGGTAGCTCGTCCGGCGACGCTCCGGCAGGCTCAGAAGTTGCTCAAATCGCCTGCCCCGCCTTGCTCGCACAAGATCGAGAAGGCTAGATTCCTCAGATGCGCCTTCGCAGAAGCGAAGGGAATCGTCTGGGTGTGGCGTTCACCGGCAGGCTTGACCACCTGCCCGCGTGGCACCGGTGAAGAAAAGGAACATCATGAAGGTGACCTGGGGGAAGAAGGCTGCGACGGGTGTGCTTGCCGGCCTGCTGATGACGTCCGGACTGACGCTGGCCACTGCGGCGCCGGCCGCCGCGGCCGGTGCGAAGTACACCTGCAAGGCCACGGCCAGCCTCTCGCTGGGACGTCCGGTCTCGACTTCTTCCTGCAAGAAGTCGGCCAAGGGGAAGACCGTCAAGAAGCACCGTGCCGTGCTCGTGTGCGACGTCGTGCGCGGTAGGGGCGCCGAGCACACCATCCCGTGGACGGTGTTCGGCAGCTGGAAGAAGCCCGGCGAGAAGTCCTCGGTGAAGTGCGGGTTCAGCAGCTTCCTGCGGAGTGTCAAGGTCCAGACCAAGAAGTAGTCACCGTGGTCACCGCCGCCGTCACCGCAGTGACGGCGGCGGCCTGCACGGCAGCGGGTCCGCACGAGAGACTGGTGCGGACCCGCTGCCGTACCCCGAGGTGGTCGGGGGACTCCTTCACGTTGCTACTTGACGCTGCCCATGAGAGCGCGGATCTTACGTCCCGCCACCATGAAAGCGAGGCCCGCAGCGACCGCCACGACCGCCTGCAAGGTGTAGTACGCGGCGTCGCCCAGCGGGGCGTTGAGCTTCGTCGTCCAGCCGTTCAGGGCGTTGCCGGTCGACGTGGCCAGGAACCACAGGCCCATGATCTGGCCGACGAACATCTTCGGCGCCAGCTTCGTGGACAGCGACAGGCCGACCGGGGAGAGGCACATCTCACCCATGGTCTGCGCCAGGTAGACGGCGAGCAGCCAGAACACGGTGACCTTGCCGGTCTCGCTGTTCGCCGCGGCCGCGCCCGCCAGGCCCATGATGCCGAAGGAGCCGCCGATGAGGAGCATCGCCAGCGCGAACTTCATCGGGGTGCTGGGCTCACGGTTGCGCGTAGCCAGCTTGACCCAGAGCCCGGCGAAGATCGGGGCGAGGATGATGACCATGGCCGGGTTGACCGACTGCAGCCAGGAAGCCGGGAACTCCCAGCCGCCGATGAAGCGGTCCGTCTTGTTGTCGGCGAAGATCGTCAGCAGCGAGCCGGACTGGTCGTAGATCATCCAGAAGAGCACGGCGGTGATGAAGAACCACACGTACGCCTTGATCTTCGGCCGGTCCTCCTTGGTTAGCGCCGGGTCCCGGAAGATCGTGACGAAGTAGACGATCGGCACGACGACGCCCAGCACGGCCAGGACGTTGACGATGTGCTCGATGTCGTACGTGCCCAGCGCCAGGTCGATCAGCAGCGCGGCGACCGCGACGCCGGACCACAGGCCCACCTTGCGCAGGATCTGCCGCCGCTCCTCGGGGGAGGCGGGCTTCGCGGGCAGCTTGCCGATCTCGCCGAGGTGCTTGGAGCCCAGCGCGTACTGGATCACCGCGAAGGTCATGCCGACACCGGCGACACCGAAGCCGAGGTGCCAGTTGACGTTCTCGCCGAGGTAACCGACCAGCAGCGGGGCGGCGAGGCCACCGATGTTGATCGCCATGTAGAAGAGGGTGAAGCCGGCGTCACGGCGGGCGCTGGGCTGGCCCTCGTAGAGCGCGCCCACCATCGCCGAGATGTTCGGCTTCAGCAGGCCCGTACCGGCCGCGATCAGCGCGAGACCGATGAAGAAGGCGATGTCGCTCGGCAGAGCCAGGGTGAAGTGGCCCAGCGCGATGACGATGCCGCCGACCAGAACAGCCTTGCGGGCGCCCCAGAGACGGTCGGCGACCCAGCCGCCGGGCATCGCGGCCATATAGACGACGGCGTTGTAGACACCGTAGATGGAGGCGGCGAGCGCCTCCCGGCCCTCAAGGGGGCCGTCGAGCACAGCGGCCACCAAGTACAGGGTGAGGATGGCGCGCATCCCGTACCAGGAGAAGCGTTCCCACATCTCCGTCATGAACAGGGTGGCCATACCGCGGGGGTGGCCGAAGAAGGTCTTCTCGCCGGAACTGGGCGAATCCTTCGTCAGGCTGGACGCCATGATCGATCCTTGCTGGTCGGGACGCGACGCCTCGTGAGCGGTACGCGCCCGGTGGGGGGCAGCCGGCACCGGCGCGGCGTACCCCGTCCCCACGCCTGAGGGGGACGTGCTCCGCGCGGCCGGGCTCCTGACGGAGATTCGGCGGCGGAGCGGGGAGGAACCGCGTCGGGATCCACGCCCGTCACGCGTACACGCGCTCCGGGCCCGGCTCACAGGTCATTCACTCACAGTGGGCCGGCCGGAACCGGCCCCGCACACAAAAGGGACCCTTGGCGCTCATGGCTGCCCAAAGGTCCTTGAGTAGTGCAACAGGCATCGGGACACAATACGACACGACAGAGCAGGATATGAAAGGACTTGAGATGTGGATCACAGGTCTTAGTGGAACCACACTCGCATATTCAAAGGTCTCCGTCCTCTTTGTGGCGCTGACCCGCAGGCGACGTCGTGGGCCTCACGTCCGGACCGCCGTCCGGACTACCATCAGTCCATGACCCGTGTACTGCTCGCCGAGGACGACGCATCCATCTCGGAGCCCCTGGCCCGCGCACTGCGTCGGGAGGGTTACGAGGTCGAGGTCCGCCAGGACGGTCCGACCGCGCTCGACGCCGGACTCCAGGGCGGTATCGACCTGGTCGTCCTCGATCTGGGGCTGCCCGGGATGGACGGTCTCGAAGTCGCCCGCAGGCTCCGGGCCGGCGGCCACACCATTCCGATCCTGGTGCTGACGGCCCGCGCCGACGAGGTCGACACGGTCGTCGGCCTGGACGCGGGCGCCGACGACTACGTCACCAAGCCGTTCCGGCTGGCCGAGCTGCTCGCCCGGGTCCGCGCCCTGCTGCGCCGCGGGGCCTCCGAGCCCGTCCCGCAGCCCGCCACCCACGGGGTCAGGATCGACGTCGAGTCGCACCGGGCGTGGATGGGCGAGGAGGAACTCCAGCTCACCGCCAAGGAGTTCGACCTGCTGCGGGTCCTGGTCCGGGACGCCGGCCGGGTCGTCACCCGCGACCAGCTGATGCGCGAGGTCTGGGACACCACCTGGTGGTCCTCCACCAAGACCCTCGACATGCACATCTCCTGGCTGCGCAAGAAGCTCGGCGACGACGCCGCCAACCCGCGCTACATCGCCACCGTCCGGGGCGTCGGCTTCCGGTTCGAGAAGAGCTGACGTACGAAGCACCCATGCGCCTTCGAGACCGCTCCGGCAACCACTCCGCCGACCGTTCCGGCGACCGCCCCGACGTGTGTGAAGGCTGCCCCGACATGCCTCCCGGCGAACTGACGAGGCGGGTACGGGTATGCGCCGCCGGCTGATCAACTCCACGCTCGCCGTGGTGCTCGTCGTCATCGCCGTCTTCGGCGTCTCCCTGGTGATCGTGGAGACCCGCACCATCAGCGCCAGCGCCCAGGAGAGCGTGGAGTCCGAGGCGCTCCGGCTGATCAGCGTGGTCGAGAGCCGGCTGCTGAGCGCGGAGCGGATCAACCCCGGGGTGCTGGACGAGCAGATCGACCCCAAGCGCTACGCACTGGTCGAGATCCCGGGCCGCGAGCCGATCGCCGTCGGCGAACGCCCCGTCGGCAGCGTCCTGCGCGCCACCGAGACCGGGGAGCAGGGCGAGAAGGTCACCGTCGAGGAGTCCCGCTCGGCCGTCACCCGCGAGGTCGGCCGCACGCTCCTGATCATCGGCGCGGTGGCGCTGCTGGCGATCGTCTCGGCCGTGCTGCTCGCCGTACGCCAGGCCAACCGGCTGGCCTCCCCGCTCACCGACCTCGCCGAGACCGCCGAACGTCTCGGCTCCGGGGACCCCCGCCCGCGCCACAAGCGGTACGGGGTGCCCGAGCTGGACCGGGTCGCCGACGTCCTGGACTCCTCGGCCGAGCGGATCGCCCGGATGCTCACCGCCGAACGCCGGCTGGCCGCGGACGCCTCGCACCAGCTGCGTACGCCGCTGACCGCGCTCTCCATGCGGATCGAGGAGATCTCCGTCACCGACGACCTCGAGACGGTGAAGGAGGAGGCGAACATCGCCCTCACCCAGGTCGAGCGCCTCACCGCCGTCGTCGAGCGGCTCCTGACGAACTCCCGCGACCCGAACACCGGCTCCGCCGTCGTCTTCGACCTCGACGAGATCGTCAAGCAGCAGATCGAGGAGTGGCGCCCCGCCTACCGCAGTACCGGCCGCGCGCTCGTCTGCTCGGGCAAGCACGGGCTGCGGGCCGTCGGCACCCCGGGCGCGGTCGCCCAGGTCCTGGCGGCGCTGATCGAGAACTCCCTCATGCACGGCGGCGGCACCGTCGCCCTGCGTACCCGCGTCACCGGCAACCAGGCGGTCATCGAGGTCACCGACGAGGGCCCCGGCGTCCCCGCCGAACTGGGGGCGCGGATCTTCGAGCGGACCATCAGCGGCCGCAACTCCACCGGCATCGGCCTGGCCGTCGCCCGCGACCTGGCGGAGGCGGACGGCGGGCGGCTGGAGCTGCTCCAGCAGCACCCGGCGGTCTTCGCGCTCTTCCTCAGCCGGGTCCCGGTCGACCGCAAGACGCCTGAGCGCCCCGTGCGCTGAACAACGACGAGCGCGGCGAGTCAGTTCCGTACGGGGTCGGGTGCTACCCGCTCCTCCGCCGGCCTGCGCTGCTCCAGAAACCGTTCCGCGCTCAGCACGGCCTCCTTGGCGGGCAGGGTCTTGAAGACCCAGGTCCGGTAGGACCAGAAGCGGAACAGGGTGGCGACCCCGATGCCGACGATCTTGAAGACATTGCTCTGGACCGGGCTGTTCCAGCCGAAGCCGTACGTCGCCAGGTACAGCACGCCCGTCTCGATCACCGCGCCCGCCGCGCTGAACAGCAGGAAGAGGGCCAGCTCACGGGTTCGGCCGGTCTTGTCACGGTCCCGGTAGGTCCAGTAGCGGAAGCCCACGTAGTTGAAGAGGATCGCGACGAACGTCGCCAGCACGCTCGCCCGGACCACCTGGAGGTCCGTCGTGTGCCGCAGCAGGTTGAAGACCGCGATATTGACCAGCAGGCCGAAAGCGCCGACCGCGCCGAACTTGGCGACCTCCCGGGCCAGCAGCTCAAGCCGGGTCCGCAGTGCGCCCCGTTCGCTCATGGTGATCGCTGGCCCCGTCCGTTGGAAGGCGTCTGGATGACGTATCGACGTAACCACGTCAACTCCGCCATGCTAACCAGCCCACCCGTGTGACGCCCCTGAGCCCGCAGGGGCGGTGGCCGTACGGCCGGCTGTAGGGCCGTCCCGGAGCCACCGGCGCGCCGGATACCCTGGAGGCGTGACGTTCCCGGTAGTCGGCATGGTCGGCGGCGGTCAGCTCGCCCGTATGACCCACGAGGCGGGCATCCCCCTCGGCCTGAAATTCAAGCTCCTCAGTGACACTCCCCAGGACTCGGCGGCCCAGGTGGTGAGCGAGGTCGTCATCGGCGACTATCGCGACCTGGACACGCTGCGCGCCTTCGCGCGCGGCTGCGACGTGATCACCTTCGATCACGAGCACGTGCCGACCGAGCATCTGCGGGCCCTGGAGGCGGACGGCATCCCCGTGCGCCCCGGCCCCGATGCCCTGGTGCACGCCCAGGACAAGGGGGTGATGCGCGCCAAGCTCCTGGAGATCGGCGCACCCTGCCCCCGCCACCGCATCGTGAGCGACCCGGCCGACGCCGCCGCGTTCGCCGAGGAGGCCGGGGGCTTCCCCGTCATCCTCAAGACCGTGCGCGGCGGCTACGACGGCAAGGGCGTGTGGGTGGTCCGCTCCGAGACGGAGGCCGCCGACCCGTTCCGCGCCGGGGTCCCCGTCCTCGCGGAGGAGAAGGTCGACTTCGTACGGGAGCTGGCGGCCAACATCGTCCGCTCGCCGCACGGCCAGGCCGTCGCCTACCCGGTCGTCGAGTCCATCCAGGTCGACGGCGTCTGCGACACGGTGATCGCCCCGGCCCCCGAGCTGGACGAGGCGCTGGCCGGCGAGGCCCAGCAGCTCGCGCTCCGCATCGCCGCCGAGCTGAATGTCGTCGGCCACCTCGCGGTCGAGCTGTTCGAGACCCGTGACGGCCGCATCCTGGTCAACGAGCTGGCGATGCGCCCCCACAACTCGGGCCACTGGACCCAGGACGGCGCGATCACCTCCCAGTTCGCCAACCACGTACGGGCGGTCCTCGACCTCCCCCTGGGCGACCCGCGCCCGCGCGCCCCCTGGACGGTCATGTGCAACGTCCTGGGCGGCGACTACCCGGACATGTACCAGGCGTACCTGCACTGCATGGCCCGCGACCCGCAGCTCAAGATCCACATGTACGGCAAGGACGTGAAGCCCGGCCGCAAGGTCGGACACGTCAACACCTACGGCGACGATCTGGCGGACGTGCGGGAGCGCGCCCGGCACGCGGCCGACTACCTGCGAGGAACGATCACCGAATGACTTCCCCCTCCGCACCGGCCGCCCCCGTGATCGGCATCGTCATGGGCTCGGACTCCGACTGGCCCGTCATGGAGGCGGCGGCCAAGGCGCTCGACGAGTTCGAGATCCCGTACGAGGTCGACGTCGTCTCCGCCCACCGCATGCCGCACGAGATGATCGCGTACGGAGAGCGGGCCGCGGGCCGTGGCCTGAAGGCGATCGTCGCGGGCGCGGGCGGCGCCGCCCATCTGCCCGGGATGCTGGCCTCCGTCACCCCGCTGCCCGTCATCGGCGTCCCGGTGCCGCTGAAGTACCTGGACGGCATGGACAGCCTGCTCTCCATCGTCCAGATGCCCGCCGGGGTCCCCGTCGCCACCGTCTCCGTCGGCGGCGCGCGCAACGCGGGCCTGCTGGCCGCACGGATCCTCGCCGCGCACGACCCCGCGCTCCAGGACCGGATGCGTGAGTTCCAGCAGGAACTCAACGACCAGGCCACCGAGAAGGGCAAACGCCTGCGCGCCAAGGTCCAGGGCGCGGACTCCTTCGGCTTCGGAAAGTAGGGGCGGCACCCATGGACCACCTGGAGCGGGCCCGCGAGCTGCTCGCCACCCACCCCGTCGTCGACGGCCACAACGACCTCCCCTGGGCCCTGCGCGAACAGGTCGGCTACGACCTCGACGCCCGGGACATCGCCGCCGACCAGCGCGGCCTGCTCCACACCGACCTGAACCGGCTGCGGGCCGGCGGGGTCGGCGGCCAGTTCTGGTCGGTGTACGTCCGCACCGACCTGACCGGCGACGCGGCGGTCAGCGCCACGCTGGAGCAGATCGACATCGTCGCCGAGCTGATCGCCCGCTACCCCACGCACCTGCGGCGCGCGCTCACCGCCGACGACCTGGAGAAGGCCCGCGCCGAGGGCCGCATCGCCTCCCTGATGGGCGCCGAGGGCGGCCACTCCATCAACAACTCGCTGGGCACCCTGCGCGCCCTGTACGACCTGGGCGTCCGCTACATGACGCTCACCCACAACGACAACATCGACTGGGCCGACAGCGCGACGGATCTGCCGCGCCTCGGCGGGCTCTCCGCCTTCGGCCGCGAAGTGGTCCGCGAGATGAACCGCGTCGGCATGCTGGTCGACCTCTCGCACGTCGCGGACGGCGTCATGCGCGACGCGCTCGCCATCAGCACCGCTCCGGTGATCTTCTCGCACTCCTCGGCCCGCGCCGTCTGCGACCACCCGCGCAACATCCCCGACGACGTCCTCGCGGCCCTCCCGGCCAACGGCGGCGTCGCGATGGCGACCTTCGTCCCGAAGTTCGTGCTGCCCGAGGCCGTCGCCTGGACCCTGGCCGCCGACCGCAACATGCGCGAGCACGGCCTGCACCACCTCGACACCACCCCGGTCGCGATGCGCATCCACGAGGACTTCGAGGCGGCCCACCCGCGCCCCGAGGCCACCGCCTCGACGATCGCGGACCACCTGGACCACATGCGCGCGGTCGCGGGCGTCGACCACATCGGCATCGGCGGCGACTACGACGGCACGGCGTTCACCCCGCGCGGCCTGGAGGACGTCTCCGGCTACCCGAACCTCATCGCCGAGCTTCTGCGACGTCACTGGTCCGAGGGCGACCTCGCCAAGCTGACCTGGCAGAACTCCGTACGGGTGCTGCGCGACGCGGAAGCCGTCGCGCGCCGCGAGCAGAGCGGACGCGGTCCGTCCCACGCCACGATCGCGGAGCTGGACGGCCCGGCCTTCCGCTAGGGCCTTCCGTTTGGATCATGCCGGGACTCCCTGGAAACACCCCTCCGGGGAGCCCCGGGAGCCCCGGGGAGCCACAGAGGAAGCCCCCTCCAGGGGGAAGCCCCGCCCAGGGAACCCCTCCGGGGAGCCCCGGGAGCCCCCAGGGCCGGCAGCCTAGGCCTTCGGGCGGCCCATGGCCCGGTACGTCCATCCGGCCTCGCGCCACACCGAGGGGTCCAGGGCGTTGCGCCCGTCCAGGATGATCCGGCGGGCGGCCACCTCGCCCAGCTCCGCCGGGTCCAGCTCGCGGAACTCACGCCACTCCGTCAGGTGCAGCACCACGTCCGCGCCGCGCACCGCCTCCAGCGCGGAGTCCGCGTAGCCGAGCGTCGGGAACAGCCGCCGGGCGTTGCCCATCCCCTTCGGGTCGAACACGGTCACCTGGCCGCCCTGGAGGTGGATCTGACCGGCGACGTTGAGGGCCGGGGAGTCGCGTACGTCGTCGGAGTCGGGCTTGAACGCCGCGCCCAGCACCGCCACCCGCTTGCCGAGGAACGAGTCGCCGCCCACCGCCTCCCGGGCCAGCTCCACCATGTGGCCGCGACGGCGCATGTTGATGGAGTCGACCTCGCGGAGGAAGGTGAGGGCCTGGTCCGCGCCCAGCTCACCGGCGCGCGCCATGAAGGCGCGGATGTCCTTGGGCAGGCAGCCGCCGCCGAAGCCGATCCCGGCCCGCAGGAACTTCTTCCCGATGCGCTCGTCGTGCCCGATGGCCTCCGCGAGCTTCACGACGTCCCCGTCGGCGGCCTCGCAGACCTCGGCCATCGCGTTGATGAAGGAGATCTTGGTGGCCAGGAAGGAGTTCGCGGAGGTCTTCACCAGCTCGGCGGTCGGGAAGTCGGTCACCACGAACGGCGAGCCCTCCGCGACCGGCACGGCGTACACCTCGCGCAGCAGCTTCTCGGCCCCCTCGCTCGTGACGCCGACGACGATCCGGTCGGGGTGCAGGGTGTCCTTCACGGCGAAGCCCTCGCGGAGGAACTCCGGGTTCCAGGCCAGCTCGGCGCCCTCGCCCACCGGGGCCAGCTCGGCGAGGCGGGCCGCGAGGCGGGCGGCGGAGCCCACCGGGACGGTCGACTTGCCGACGACCAGGGCGGGCCGGGTCAGGTGCGGGGCCAGCGAATCGAAGGCGCTGTCGACGTAACTCATGTCGCAGGCGTACTCGCCGTGCTTCTGCGGGGTGTTCACACAGACGAAGTGGACGTCGCCGAACTCCCCGACCTCCTCCCAGGAGGTGGTGAAGCGCAGCCGCCCGGTGGACCCCTCGATACCGGCGACGTGCCGCTGGAGCAGCTCGTCGAGCCCCGGCTCGTACATCGGCACGCGGCCGGTGGAGAGCAGCTCGATCTTCTCCGGCACCACGTCGAGCCCCAGGACCTCGAAGCCCATCTCGGCCATGGCGGCGGCATGGGTGGCGCCGAGATAGCCGGTGCCGATCACAGTGATCCTGAGGGCCATGGAGTGCTCCTGGGAGATACGGACGAACGTGCGGACCGAGCATAGTCGGGGACCGGGAAGCCGGAATTCACCGATCCGTCTGCCTGTTACGTCGGCTATGTCCCACCCCTGTCGGCAAGCTCACGTCCTGGGTGCGTATGCCGTCGGGTGGTCGGCGCACTAAAATTGGGTTACTTAACGGTAGTTAGCATCTGGGGAGTGAGCGTCTTGGCGGGTTCGACCGATTTCGACCTGTACCGTCCGGCCGAGGAGCACGACATGCTCCGCGAGACCATCCGCGCGCTCGCCGAGACGAAGATCGCCCCCTTCGCCGCCGCGGTCGACGAGGAGAGCCGCTTCCCGCAGGAGGCGCTGGACGCCCTGGTCGCCTCGGACCTGCACGCCGTCCACGTGCCGGAGGAGTACGGCGGCGCCGGGGCCGACGCGCTCGCCACGGTCATCGTGATCGAGGAGGTGGCCCGCGCCTGCGCCTCCTCCTCCCTGATCCCGGCCGTCAACAAGCTCGGCTCGCTCCCGGTGATCCTCTCCGGCTCCGAGGAGCTGAAGCGGAAGTACCTGGGCCCGCTCGCCAAGGGCGACGCGATGTTCTCGTACGCCCTCTCCGAGCCGGACGCCGGCTCGGACGCGGCGGGCATGAAGACGAAGGCCGTGCGCGACGGCGACTTCTGGGTCCTCAACGGCGTGAAGCGCTGGATCACCAACGCGGGCGTCTCCGAGTACTACACGGTCATGGCGGTCACCGACCCGGCCAAGCGCTCCAAGGGCATCTCCGCGTTCGTCGTCGAGAAGTCCGACGAGGGCGTCTCCTTCGGCGCCCCGGAGAAGAAGCTCGGCATCAAGGGCTCCCCGACCCGCGAGGTCTATCTCGACAACGTCCGTATCCCCGCCGACCGGATGATCGGCGAGGAGGGCACCGGCTTCGCCACCGCGATGAAGACCCTGGACCACACCCGCATCACCATCGCGGCCCAGGCGCTCGGCATCGCCCAGGGCGCGCTGGACTACGCCAAGGGGTACGTCCAGGAGCGCAAGCAGTTCGGCAAGCCGATCGCGGACTTCCAGGGCATCCAGTTCATGCTCGCCGACATGGCGATGAAGCTGGAGGCGGCCCGCCAGCTCACCTACTCGGCCGCCGCCAAGTCCCAGCGCGTCGACGGCGACCTCACGTTCTTCGGCGCCGCGGCCAAGTGCTTCGCCTCCGACGTCGCGATGGAGGTCACCACGGACGCCGTCCAGCTGCTCGGCGGCTACGGCTACACGCGGGACTATCCGGTGGAGCGCATGATGCGCGATGCCAAGATCACCCAGATCTACGAAGGCACGAACCAGGTCCAGCGCATCGTCATGGCGAGGAACCTGCCGTAGCGGCCCCCGCGCGCAGCACACAGCACGGCCCCCGGCGTTTTTCGCCGGGGGCCGTTGTCTCGTGATCGTCCAGCACGGCAATCGGCTGACCGCCCAGAGCCTGCCCGGAGCGTCGGCCAACCCGGACAGCCCTCTGTCTCTGGAGCTGACCGTGTGTCTCTGGACCTGACCGTGGACCGGAACCCGGGAGCTTCGCCTGCTCGACCGTTCCACGGGACGGGCCGGCATCGGCCGACCGCAAGGAACTGACGGCCCTCCTGGAGGAGCGGGCCCGCCCCTCCACCACGGGCGCGAACTGAGGAGGGCACCCCCGGGGCCGCTACGACCACGTCAGCGGACGACCTCGAAGACGTTCTTCTGGATGCCGTTCGCGTACGCCTCGTGCTCGACCAGCTTCAGCTTCTGGGCGTCCTTGTCCGTCGCGCTGAACAGGCGCTTGCCCGCGCCGAGCAGGATCGGGAAGACGAGCAGGTGGTACCGGTCGATCAGGCCGGCGTCCGCGAGGTTCCGGTTCAGCTCGGCGCTGCCGTGGACGATGATCGGGCCGCCCTCGGTCTCCTTGAGGGCGGCGACCTCGTCCAGCGACCGCAGGATCGTGGTCTCGCCCCAGTCGGACACCAGGTCGCCGTCGGTCAGCTTGGTGGAGACGACGTACTTCGGCATCGCCTTGTACCCGGCGAACTCCTCCATGCCCGGCCACACCGGGCTGAACGCCTCGTAGCTGGCCCGGCCCAGGAGCAGGGCCGTGGCCTCCTCCTGCTCCCGGCTCTTGAGCTCGTACGCCTCCGGCAGGAACTCCATGTCCTTGAACGTCCACCCCGAGTTCCGGTAGCCGGCCTCGCCGCCCGGGGCCTCCATGACGCCGTCGAGCGAAACGAAGGCGGTGCTGATCAGGGTGCGCATCAGATCTCCTGGCTGTGTCGTGCCGGGCCCCGGTCGGTGCCCGGCGTCGCTTCTCACGCTTACGGATGTACAGACCGCGCGCCCCACGAAAACTCATCGGTCCCGCACGGCCCGCCACCCCCGGCCATGATCGTGACACGGCCGGTAGCCTCCCTCCCCATGACCGAACTCGACAGGCTGACCGCCCTCTTCAGCGCCCTGGGGGCGGACGTCGACGCTCGCGACTGGGCCGAGTCGGAGGCCGAGGAGGGGCTGCCGCAGCTCGCCCGCTACCGCCTCCTGCGGACGGTGTGGCAGGACGTCGACGCCTGGGCCACGGAGGCGCCCCGGTGGGTGGCGGCCTACCGCACCGACGGGTCGGCGGCCGACGCCGTCGACCGCGCCCTCGCGGCCGGGCTCACCCCCGAGGACCTGGGCGCGCTGGCCCGCGAGGTCGCCAGGGAGACGGCGTTCGGGGTGCTGCACGCCCTGGCCGACCCGGCGGACGGCTCGCTCCCCACCCAGATCGAGGAGCAGCTCCCCGGCTGGCGACTGGCGGAGCTGACCCCGGCCGGCGTACCGACCGGCCGCCATCTCGACGCCCTCCACGAGGACTTCGCCGAACTCGAACCGAAGGGGGCTGTGCCATGACCGCCTCCCCTACGGGAGCGGTGACCGCCTTCGACCACGCCGAGCGGCGCATCTGGTCCGGCAAGGCCGAGGTGTACGCCCGCACCTACGCACGGCTCTGCGCCCACCCGGCGGCGGCCCTCCTCGACGCCGCCGGGGCCGGACCCGGCAGCCGCGTCCTCGACGTGGGCTGCGGAAGCGGCACGATCAGCGCCGTGGCGGCCGGGCGGGGCGCGACGGCGTACGCGGTCGACGCCGAACCCGGCATGGTGGCCGCGACCCGCCGGGCCCATCCGGGCGTCGCGGCGTGCATCGCCCGGATCCCCGAACTGCCCTACGGGGACGGCAAGTTCGACGTGGTCGCCGGCAACTTCGTGCTCAACCATGTGGGCCGCCCCCGCGAAGCCCTGGCCGAGCTGCGCCGGATCACCCGCCCCGGCGGCCGGGTCGCCGTCACCGTCTGGCGGTCGCCCGGAGCCCCCGGCCAGACGCTGATCGGCCGCGCCGCACAGGCCGCCGGGCTGACCCGCCCCGGCCGGCTCCCCGCACTCGCACCCGAGGACGACTTCCCCCGTACGGCCGAAGGGCTCGCCGCCCTCCTCGACGCGGCCGGGCTCCTCGGCGCCCAGGGCTCCGAGGCCGCCTGGGAGCACCGCTGCGACCCCGGCACCTGGTGGGCGGGGGCCGAGCGGGGGATCGGCGCGATCGGTCAGGTCCTCAACAGCGGGGGCGCGCGGGGGGTGGCGGCCGCCAGGCAGGCGTACGACGAGCTGTGCGCCGAATTCCGTTCGGCGGACAGCCTGTTGGCCCTTCCGTGGCGCATGATGCGGTGCCGCACACTCTCCACGCCGTGCGTCGTCCGCGCGCGGAGTCAGTCGCGGCGGTGGACCGTCACCGTGTGGTCGCCGCTCCACGGCGTCCCGTGCACCGTGGCCTTTCCGTCCAGGAGGTAGACGCGCTGGTCGTCGGAGGCGATCGGCAGTCCGGGCAGACCGCCGGAGACCTTCCGTCCCCGGGCGTCGAAGGTGGCGACCGGCCGGTCCACGCCCGCCCGGGTGCCGTCCCGCCGGAAGAGGCGGTCGCCCACGGCCGTGTACGACGCGGCGCCCGAGAGGGACGGCAGCTGTCGAACCGTCGCGGTGGGGCGGAACTCACCCTCGGCGAGTTCGATGGTGACGGGATGGAGTCCGTCCTTCTGCCAGCCCGCCTGGCAGACGATCAGCGGGCCGTCTCCGTGGCAGCCCGCAGCCTGGGCGGGAAACCCGGCCAGTCCCGCGCCCGTGGCCAGATAGATGACCGTCGAGCCTGCCGCGTGGGTGATCACGGCCACGCCGTCGCCCGTGACGTGCGCGACCGCCGGGTCCTGGTAGTGGTCTCCCAGCCGCCACTTCTGTTTGCCGGTCTTCGCGGTGAAGCCCACGAGGTGTGTGTTCTCCGCGCGGCTCCCGGGCTTCCGGATCTCCGCTGTCACCGTGCCGTCGTACAGGTACGGGTTGCGGGCATCCTTCCTGGTCGCGGTCAGCTCGCCGGACTTCAGGTCGTACACGCGTACTTCGGAACGCCGGATCCGGTTCTCCGCCGTGTCCTGCCGCTCGACGAACTCGACGGCGTAGGAATCCGCGTCGGCGGCCTTCACCGTGCCTCCCGATTCGGCTGCCTCAGCACGCTTCCACACGACACCGCCGTCCTCGACGGACAGCGCGACCGTCCCGCCGACCCCGTCCTGCCGGTCGTAGTAGCGCACCAGGATCAGGCTGTCGCCGGCCGCGGCCACCCCGGGCGTTCCGAGATCGTCGGCGGGATTCAGCGTGGACGAAATGGAGTGGTCCTTGCCGAGGTCGACTCCGTCGAAGGTCCAGCGCACCGCCCCGCTCGCCGGATCGAGTGCGACCAGACGGCCGTCGGTGAGGCCGCCGTTGTCGGTGCTTCCGCTGTACACCAGAGTGTCGCCCACCGGCGTGACGTCGGTGACCTTCCGCAGCCCCAGGTCCGCCGCCTTCGGCCCGTTCACCATGGCCTTCGATCGGGTGGCCGAGACCACCGACCACTCCGGCTTCCCGGTGTAGGCGAGCGGACGCACCGACGCCTTGCCCAGGCCCGTCGGCTCGGACGGGGTCTTGCCGTCGTAGGCGACCCGGAACACCTTCAGCCCGGGGTCGTCGGACTTCTCCGACTCCGTACGGAAGGCCACGTGCCGGTCCGAGACGGCGGCCGCCTGGCCCGGGAGGCCGTCCCGCACCGTCCTGCCGGACAAGTCGGTGACCAGCCCGCCGCTCAGATAGACGCGGTCCGCGTGCACGGCCTCCACGGACAGGGCCGGCTTCGGCTTCGGCTCGACGGTGCTCTGCACGGGTCCGCCGTCCACGCGTGAGGGAAACGTGAGAAGCCCGGAATCGGTGGTGGAACAGGCCAGCCGTCGTCCGGCGGAGTCCTCACGGCAGCTGTACGCGCTGTGGTCGAGTTCGGCTTTCCTGCGCCCGTCCCGGGTTCCGACGATCAGCCCGTTGGACTCGGAGCGCCGGTCCTGGACAGCGAGCACCGCACCGTGCGAGACCGCACCCCTCAGCCGGTAGCCGGGATACTCCGACTTCAGGTTCCACCGCTCCTCACCCGTCTTGGCGTTGAGCGCCAGCACCCAGCCGCCGCTGTTACGGCTGTGGGGCTGCTCCGGGGCGAAGCCCTTGTCCGTCGCCTGCTCGCCGAGGACGGTGGTCGCGTTGGCGCTGTCGAAGTCGTACACCCAGGCGCCCGCACGCTTCCAGAGGATCTTCCCGTCGCGTCCGTCGAGCGCGTACGTGACCACCTTGGTGCTGTCCTCGGGGACCACGGCGACGAGGGCCATCTTGTGGTTGCCGGCCAGCAGTCGGATGTCGTCGCGGTGGTGCGTGCGGTCGCCGGGATCATCGACGTCGCTGTCCTCGGTGGGCAGCTCCGTACGCCATCGCGGCGCGCCGCCCTTCCGCTCCAGAGCGACCACCCCGCGCCCGGACCCGCTTTCGTAGGGCGCCAGCACCAGTGTTCTCGCTACGAGCACAGGACGGGAGTCCATGCCGGTCATCGACCCGATCCGCTGGGTGTCCAGGGTGGGATCCTCCTTGGCGCTCGCGGTCCCGCCGATCCGCTTCTCCACCGCCAGGTCACCGTCCCGCCTGATCCAGCGGGGCGTGCCGGTATCCGCGTCCACCACCCCCAGCTCCCCCTCCGAGCCCACGACCACCGCGTCGTTCACGTCGAAGGCGACCGCCTCGACCGACCGCACGCCCAGGGCGCCCAGGCTGTCCCAGGCCGTCGTCCTGGAGAGCGCCACGGCCGTGCCGGCCTTCTTCCCTCCGGCCGGTTCCTCGCCGTCCTCGCCCTGACCGGTGCAGCCTGTCGCCAGAAGCGCCGCTGCCACCGCCGAAAGCACCACGCGGCGCATCCGTGCCGACCTCAGATCTCGCATGTCCCGCTGTCCCGTCGATGTCGATGAGTTCATGGCCACGATCGGAGCCTGCCGCCCTGATCGCCACGTGTCGGAAAGTTCTGCGTCTGCCGCGGTCGTCCGGCGTGCGGGCCGGGGTCGCGGGGGAGAGACGGGGGACGGGGGCTCGACCAGGGAGCGGATGGCGGCCATGACGGTCACCGGGTCGCGGGGCGCGGTCCGTGCTCGGCGGTCATCCCTTCGGGCACAGGCCGTCGTGCTGTTCCACGGTGAACGACCACGGGCGGGGATCGGGGTTCTGGGCGGTCAGTTCCTGTTGCTCTGCTTCGAGTTGGATGCAGACGATTTCGTCGTCCTCGTCGCGAGCGCCCTCGTCGCGGCCGGGGGCGCTCCAGCCTCGCTGGACGATCTGGTAGAAGCGAGTGGTCGCCCGTTCCCCTCCATAGTCGTAGCCGTCCTGAAGCTGCGAGCCGTCTCCGTCCATGTGCTTTACGTCGGGAACGGGGACGCCCTGCCGCTGCGCGGACAGCACCACCGCCTCCCGGACGGTCCGTTCGCCGTTGTTGTACAGAGGGTTGTCATCGAAGCGTTCTCCTCGCACCCACTCGACGGCCTCCGTCGCGACCTCCCGCAGCTCGGCCTGGCTCAGGTGCGCCCGTTCCCACAGCACGCCGCCGACAGCGGAGGCGAGCAGCAACGGCCACAGGACCAGCGCCGCCAGCGTTCCCCGTCCTATGCGCAGTTTTCCGTCGTGCATGTTCCCGATCCCCGTTTCGGTTCGTCTTCGCAGGCCGAAGGCATGCGCGCGGACGGGAAGCCTCCCGTTCCCGTCTTCCCGTCCGTTTCCGGCCGCTGGCCGGAGCATGTCGATCAAGCCTAGAGGCGCTTATCCGTCAGCCACCCTCGTATATATGAGGATTGACAGTCTCGCGCGAGTATGACATTCCGCGCACGCTCGATCCGCCCGTCGCTCCTCCTGGCGCAGGAGGCCGGCCGTGGTGTCGGCACCGGCCCGGTGCCCCTGGCGGGCCGGCGACAGCCGCCGCCGCTGCCGCTCACCCAGACGCGGGGTCAACACCACGAACTTCACAGCAAGTTGGTCACGAATCGCGTACGGCGTGCGCGTACGGGATCAACGAGACCCACCTCCGAAAACGACACCTTGAGGATCGGCAGACCCCTAGGGCGTGTCCGGTGGGTCGTGTGACTGCCGAGTTCCCTCGTCGTTCCAGAAGGTGTGGGACGGGGCGACTTATCGAACGAGGAATGGGTCCGGCTGGGGCCCCACTTGCCGACGAACGTTGGCCGGGGCGGGCGCTGGAAGAACCACCGTCGGGTGATCAACGGGATTCTGTTCCGGTTGCGGACTGGCATCCCGTGGCGGGATCTGCCGACTCGGTTCGGGAAGTGGAAAACGGTGTATGACCGGCATCGTCGCTGGTCGGCGGATGGCACATGGGAACGGATTCTGCAGGCCGTCCAAGCTGACGCCGACCAACAAGGGCGTATCGACTGGTCACTTGTGAGCGTGGACTCCACCGTGTGCCGCGCCCATCAGCACGCCGCGGGCGCCCGTCGGCGTCCGCCCCGCATATTGGGCAAGCGGGCTCGTCCTGCTCGGCATCGGGCTGATGAGGCACTGGGACGTTCGCGCGGTGGCTTCACTTCGAAGATCCATGTGGCGAGTGAGGGCGGACGACGCCCCTGGCGTTCGTCATCACGCCAGGGCAGTGGGGTGACGCGCCACAAATGGCCGAAGTCCTGGGGCAGATTCGCGTTCCTCGACCGAGCGGCGGACGCCCGCGGACCCGACCGGACCACCTGTGCGGTGACAGGGCCTACAATTCCCGCCGCAACCGCCGCTATTTGCGCCGACGACAGAGCAAGCACACCATCCCCGAGCCGGCCAACCAACGTGTCAACCGCCAACGTCGTGGTAGCGCGGGCGGTCGTCCCATTGGCTTCGACCGGCAGATCTATCGCCGCAGGAACGAAGCGGAACGGACCGTCAACGGGCTCAAGGGCTTCCGGGCCGTGGCTCCCCGATTTCGAGAAGCGGGCATACGTTTTCCACGGCACTGTGACCGTGGCTGCGTTGCGTCTCTGGTTGAGGTCGTGAGTCCCTGACGCGCCCAGGCGGACCTGCGCTGCGTGGCCGAAAGCGCTCCGCCCCCTGTGCGGCGCGACCGTCGTGCCGACCTCCTCCACCACTGCGGGAGGGAAGGGCCTGCTCCCACCTGCCCGCTGAAACCGGCGAGTTCACCGAGTCGCCGCGAGTTCAGGCTGTGATCCGATGGCAGGCTGCACCCGACTACTCGCGGCCCGACGCCGGTCCTCACCCGCGCTGCGGGCCCGCTTCACGATGATGGGGGTCCGCAGCACGGACGCTCGACGTCTTGAGGACGCGGCTACCGGGGTGGGTCAGGCGGTTGCCGCGCGTGCCAGTGCGGCGTCCTGGTCGGGTGTTCCGCCGGAGACGCCCAGGCCGCCGATCAGCTTGCCGTCGTCGTCGAACAGCGGCACTCCGCCGCCGAGGAGCAGCAGTCCCCCGGTGTGGATGTGGTCGAAGTGCGGGAGTGGTTCGCCGACTGTCAGCGGTGGGTTGAGGGTTTCGGTGGGTGCCTGGAGCATGACCGAGGTGCGTGCCTTGGCGATGGCGAGCTCGTTCGAGGCCAGCCATGCGTTGTCCATGCGGGAGAAGGTGACCAGGTTCGCGCCCTGGTCGAGGATGGCGAAGACGGCGTTCATGCCGCTGTCCTGTGCGGCGGTACGCCCGCGGGTCACGATGCGGTGGGCGTGTTCGAGGGTGATCTCAGGCATTCTGGGCCCATTCGGTGGCCTGCCACTGCTTGGCGGCGTCGATGGTCGCCAGGGGGCGCATGGTGCGGTACAGGTGGTCGTCGGCGGGGATGACCTCGACCATCGCGTCGATCATTTCCTGCGGGTCGGCCTGGTTCGCGAGGGAGTCCGCCATGTCGGGCATGGGCACGGTGGCGGTGTCGGCGTCGTACCACTGGACGTAGCTTTCGGCGCCGGTGTCGTTGAAGCCGGTGCCGAACACGCCGGGGTTCACCGTGGCGACCTTGACTCCGTGCGGTTCGAGTTCCGCCTTCATGGAGCCCGCGATGGCCTCGATGGCGTGCTTCGTGGCGCAGTACGCGCCGAGGAAGGGAACCACGAGGATTCCTCCCATGGACGAGGTCCACACCACCTTGCCCGACTTGCGTGCCACCATCTTCGGCACGATTGCCTGCACCAGGTGGACGTGTCCGAACACGTTGATCTCGAACGACTCGCGCATCCGCTCCAGGGGGATGTCGACGATGGACCCGCCTTCCATGACGCCCGCGTTCAGCACCAGGACGTCGGGGTCGAAGGAGGCGGCGTGGGCGATATCGATGTCGTCGAGCAGATTGAGCTTGATGACCTCGATCTCGACCCCCGCCTCCGCGGCCTCCGCCCGCAGGCTCCGTACCTGCGGCCAAGTCTCGGCGGTGGCCACGATCTCGTGGCCCTGGCGTGCGAGCTCGATCGCGGTACCGCGGCCGAACCCGGAGCTGGCTCCGGTGATCAGGATCTTCTTCGTCATGAGTCCCCTTCGTGTCGGTATGCCGGGATTCAGCCTAGAGGGGGGCACCGGGACCGCAAGCGGACTCCGGTTGATCGTTCAACAAGAACTCCCGGTTGAAGGAGTCACTGGCGGGCCGCACCAAGGAGCCGGCGACTTCCCGCGCCGCTCGCACTACCGCCGCGCCCGCCTCACCCTGTTCCCGACCCATCAGGCAGGCTCTAGGCCGCCTCCCAGTACTGGGCCCGGCAGTCGCGGCAGTGGCCGGGGTGGTGGGAGCGGAAGGCCCGGTCGCAGCCCTCGCAGGTCTGGAACGGGGTGGCGGCCGTAGCCCGGCGGGGCGGTACGAGGTCGTGAGCACCGGGGAGTGGCGGTGGCAGGTGCACGGCGAGGCGGTGCCTGACGATCTTCGCCGGGTACTTGGGCGGCTGCGGGAGTTCGGTCGTCAGGGCGTGGCGGATGGCGTCGGGATGCGCGTCGCGCTCCAGCCAGGCGGCCACACCGGGGATCAACTCCTCGACGTCGTCCTCGGAGAGCACCAGCTCCGGTGTGTGACGCCGCAGGTCGGCGAGGAGCGCGGAGGAGGTCTGCCGCAGCTCCGGGGTGAGCTCGCGGGGCTGGGGGAGCGGCCGGCGCGGCGGCTTGGGCGCGGTGCGTGACGGTACGCGGACCGGGGGATGCGACTCTTCCGGTACGGGGGTGGGTTCGGGCGCGGGTTCAGGCACCGCAGCGGCCGTCACGGGCACCATCGGCATCACCGCAGCCGCCACCACGGGCACAGCCACCACCGGCCCCACAGCCACCGGCACGGGCGCCGGCGCCGCCATCACCGGCACGGGCGCCACCGCCACCGCCCCCGGCTGGTTGCAGAACACCGTACGGGTCACGATCCGGCCGTTCGCCAGCCGCGCGCGGGTCCGGTGCAGGTAGCCATGGGTCTCCAGCTCGCGCAGGGCGGCGGCGATCATCGTCTCGCCCTCGGTGAAGCGGGCCGTGAGCGCCTTGATGCCGACCTGGGACCCGGCGGGCAGTGACTGGATGTGTACGCCGATCCCGATCGCGGTGAGGGAGAGCTCGGCGTGCTGCGCGAGGTGGTTGCCGACGACCGTGAACCGGCTGGTGTGCGGGATCGCGACGTGGATCACGCCGGAGGGCGGGAGAGGCCCGGGAATCCCGGTCAGGGCGCGGGCGAGAACGCTATGGTGCTGGGTATCCATCGGGAAGGTCCATTCGCTTCCTTGGTGGTCAGGCCCTCGGTCGGGATTGCCGTCCCGGCCGGGGCCGTCTCATGTCTGGGGTTGTGGTCAGCGTGAGCATATGCCTGCCAACCCGCCCAAAATCCAGTCCACTTGGCAAAGCTCACTCGTGTGGGTGACCGGCCCCTCCCGAGGCTGACCACCGGGATCGGGTGGGGTGGGGTTGGGTAATTTCTCTTGTTTCTTTAAGTACTTGATGTCGCGGCCCACCGGGTCGCGGCTGGCCACGACCCGGTGGGCCCTCACCGGATCGTGCCGCGCCACGACCCGGTGTGAGCAGCGATTTCGGGTGGACTTCCGGGGATCCGCCCCTCGGCCCGGCCCGCCGCCCCTCTTCGTCCCGTACGCCTCCGGCAGCTGAGGCCCACGCACCATCCCGCACGATCCGAGTGCGCTCGGCGGCCCGATGGGCGGCGGAGCGCGCTCGTCGGCGTCGGCGGTGGCTTCGGCGGTGGCGTCGGGCGAGCCGGTGGGTGCGCGGGATTCACGTGCCAGAGGTCTTTTGTGGCGGAAACCCTGACACCGGCAGCCCTCTTCGGCACACTGAGTGCATGGACGATCACCCGGGGAAGTCGCCGGACTATCTCACCATCAACGTCACCCACCGCGACGACCCGGTCTTCGAGGTCACCGAGGCGGACGCGTTCGCCTCGGTCCGCAAGTATCCGAACATCGTGGTCCGGGGGCCGCTGTTCGGGCTGGCCGCGCAGCGGCGCGGGGAGCGGCCGCGCTGGCGGCTGCTGGGCGAACTCGACACCGGTTTCCCGCAGATGGCCCGGGACGAGCTGAACTCGCACCTCTGGTTCAAGGCCAAGGAAGACACCGAGGACCGGGCCGTACGGCGGTCGCTGCTGGAGGCCGTGGCCCGGCTGGAGACCGAGCCGGTCAACGAGGTGACGGCGGACGGAGTCCGCTACCGCGTCGTGCGGGCCGACGAGTTCACCCGGATCGGCGACGGGCGCCTGGAGCCGCCCCGGGCCACCGACCCGGACGACGACAGCTGGGACCTGGACGCCCCCGACCTCTGCCGCACCAAGGGCTTCGTGGTCGACCACGCGGCCGCCGTCGGGCTGACCGAGGGGATCGACCGGGCCGGGCTGCTACAGCTCTCCTACACCGCGAGCCGCTTCCCCGAGGACGTACGGGCCGACTCCCGGCGGGCGTTGACCACCCACCCGGGGGTCGTGCTCCTCCCGACGACGTTCCGGGTGGTGGAGCGGAAGGAGCTGTCCTGGTCGATGGTGACCGGGCAGTACTCCACCCCGCAGGGCGCCCGGCGTTCCCTCGTCCACCACCTCACCCGGCCCGTGCCCCAGCTGCCGGATCTGCCGGACATGCCGGAGCTGCCCGCGTGGATGAAGGTGGACGAGAAGGAGGCCGCGCTCCACGCACGGGCCGCGAAGAAGTTCACCGCGCGCCGACGGCCCAACGAACTCATCGTGCGGGGGCGCCGGTTCGAGGTCGTGCGGGTCGAACGCGTGATGCGCATCGGGCCGGACGGGCCGGAGAAGCCGCGCCCGTCCGACGTGGACGAGTACGGCCCCTCCCAGATCCATCCCCCCATGGACGAACACGGGAACATCACCTACGGAACGTAGGAGGCGTCTCCCGGCGGCAGTCAGGTGCCCGGCAACTGCCGGGCACCGGGCAGTAGTCGGGAAGGAGATGACTGCCAGGCCCGGCAACTGTCCCGCGCCGGGCCTCAGTTGTCGGTGACCGTGACCTTCTCGTCGTTGTTGAGCTGCTCCACCAGCAGCTTCACCTTGGCCTTGTCCCAGACCAGATTGCTGCCGATGCTGCCCGAGATCGGCATGTTCATCGACGTGCCCTCGCCGCCCGTGACGCCCTTCATCGCGAAGAACATGTTGCTCAGCGACCAAAGCGACATGTCCTTGTCCACGATCAGCGTGTCCAGGCCCGCGCCGAGCGTCGGGTACAGCTTGAACGGGTTGATGATCGTGGACGGGGTCGCCGTCTGACTGGCCAGCGCCGCGAGGAACTTCTGCTGGTTCTTCGTACGGTCCAGGTCGCTGCGCGCGAACGCGTACCGCGTGCGGACGAAGGCCAGGGACTGCTCGCCGTTCAGCGTCTGCTTCCCGGCCTGGAAGTCGGCCCCCGACTTCTTGTCCTTGAAGGCCTTCGGGATGTCCAGCTCGACCCCGCCGATCGCGTCCACGATCTTCGCGAAGCCGCCGAAGCCGATCTCGACGTAGTGGTCGATGCGCAGTCCGGTGTTGAACTCCACGGTCCGCACCAGCAGTTCGGGTCCGTCCTCGGCGTAGGCGGCGTTCAGCTTCATCTGCCGGCCGGTGCCCGGGAACAGCTTCCCGGACTCGGACCCCTTGAAGGAGGGGATCTCGACGTTGGAGTCGCGCGGCAGCGAGATCAGCGTCGGGCCGCTGGAACCGTCGTGCAGGATCATCATCGAGTCGGTGCGCTTGCCCTCGGCGGAACCGGTGCGCAGCCGCTGCTTCTCCTCGGCCGACATGCCCTCGCGGCTGTCGGACCCGACGATCAGGTAGTTCGTGCCGTCGCCGGACTCCGGCCGCTCGATGACCTTGGAGAGGTCCACCTCGCGCTTCAGTTTCGAGTCGGCCCAGAAGTACGTCGAGACGGAGACCGCGAGCACCACGACCACCAGGGTCAGCGCGCCGAGCTTGATCCGGCGGCGCCAGTCCGGTGCCGGGCGGCCCTGGACGTAACCCCCGCCACCGCCGCCGCGACGGCCACCGCCACCCCGGCCGTCGGATCCGCCGCCGCCGGAACCGTAGACCTGGCCCGTGTTGTAGCCGCTGTCGTACCCGGAATCGGGGCTGTTGCGGTAGCCGCCGTCCTGGTAACGGTCGTCGTACCCCCCCTGGCTCTGCGGGGGCACCTGCGGCCTCTGCGGCGGCATCGGAGGCCCTTGCGGTGGCCCCTGCGGCGGTGCCGGGCGGCGCTGGATGTGCGGCATCGCCCGCGCACTCTCGGGCCGGCCGGCACTGCCCCGTCCGTAGCGCTCGCTGCGGTCGCCGGTCCGTCGATCGGGCCAATCGTTCATCCGAACAGTGTGCCGTCCCGGCCTACAGCTCTTACAGGGTGTAAGGGAAATCGCACCAGGGCTGTTGCGAACCTGATGCATTCGGCGGGATCCCGGCCCCCGCATAAGGTGGACTGTATGACAGATCAGGCCACTGGCGTAACGGATCAGGCCAACCGCCCGGAAGGGGTGATCCCGGGCAAGCCGACCGCGGCGTCCCGGACCACCCTCAGCCACATCATGACCGGCAGCGACACCAACCTCCTCGGCACGGTGCACGGTGGCGTGATCATGAAACTGGTCGACGACGCCGCGGGCGCGGTGGCCGGCCGGCACTCCGGCGGTCCCGCCGTGACCGCCTCGATGGACGAGATGGTCTTCCTGGAGCCGGTCAGGGTCGGTGACCTCGTGCACGTACGCGCGCAGGTCAACTGGACCGGCCGCTCCTCGATGGAGGTCGGCGTCCGCGTGATGGCCGAACGCTGGAACGAGTCGACCCCCGCCCAGCAGGTCGGCAGCGCCTACCTGGTCTTCGCCGCCGTCGACGGGGACGGCAAGCCGCGCCGCGTACCGCCGGTGATCCCCGAGACCGAGCGCGACAACCGGCGCTACCAGGAGGCGCAGATCCGGCGCACCCACCGGCTCGCCCGACGCCGCGCGATCAAGGAACTGCGCGAGAAGCGCGTCGCCGACGGCATCGACGACTGAGGCGCCCCCCGTACGGTCACGGAGTACCGACGACTGAGGCGCCCCCAGTACGGTCACGGGCATCCCGTACGGGCACGGGGCACCCCGTACCGTCACCCGGTCACGGGCACACCACCTCGTCGCCCGTCACCGTGGAGAACTCGCCCGTCTGCGGGCTCTCCGCCTTCACCCGCTGCACCTTCGTGAAGTCCGATCCCACGGTCACCTTCATCAGCGGGCCCCGTCCCTTCACCGCCTTCAGCTCGCTCCCGGGCAGGGCGGCGGCCAGGGACTTCGCCGACCGGTCCCAGCGCGGGTCGTACTCCACGAGCGTCCGCCGCAGATCCCGCAGCTCCCCGTTGAGCGGGGCCTCGCCGGTGGTGAACCCGGTGGCCCGCAGCGCCTCGTCCACGGTCCGGCCGAGGCCGTCCTTCGTGGTCCCGTTGTAGACCTGCACCCGGATGTCCTGCGGCGCCACGTCCACGAGCGTGGCCGGCGGCCGCTCCGGCCCGGCCGCGGGCTTCGGCTTCGCCGGGGCCAGCGGCTTGTCCTCGCGCAGCGCCTGGAACAGCTTCCTCGACTTCTTCTCGTCCCACCGCACCGTCGAGCCGATGCCCTTGACCGGGAAGCCGGGGTCCCCGATGGGCACGGAGGTGAACTCCGACGAGGCCGGACGGAAGTCCTTCATCGCCTTGCCGAGCGCCAGCATCTGCTCCGTACCGAACCCCGCGTCGGCCCGGACCGAGCCGAGCGCCGAGGCGGCGACCTGCTGGAACCTCACCGGGTTCAGCAGTACCCCGCTGCTCGTCGCCCGCTTGATCAGCGCCGCCACGAACTTCTGCTGGCGTTCCATCCGGCCCAGGTCGGAGGCCACGTCCACATGGCGCGAGCGCACGTACTGGAGCGCCTGGCCGCCGTCCAGCTCATGGCTGCCCGCGGGCAGGTCCAGACCGGTGTACGAGTCCTTCATCGGCCGCGCCGTGCAGATCTCCACCCCGCCCACCGCGTCCACCGTCTTCATGAAGCTGGTGAAGTCGACCTCCAGATAGTGGTCGACCTTGACCCCGGTCATGCTCTCGACGGTCCGCACGGTCAGCGTGGGCCCGCCCTCCGCGTACGCGGCGTTCAGCTTCACCGGGTGGCTCTCGTGGCGCTTGCCCGTGGTGCGGTCGGTGTGGGCGGGCAGCTCGGCGTAACTGTCCCGGGGGAGGCTGACCACGCTCGCCCGCTGCCGGTCGGCCGACAGATGGACCAGCATGATCGTGTCGGTGCAGTGGCAGGGCGCGCCGCCGAGCCGGTACTTCTGCCTTTCGGCCTCGGTGATCGTGTCCCGGCCGTCGGTGCCGACGAGCAGCAGATTCATGCCGTGGCCGCCCTGGGGGCGGTTCTTCATGTCCTTGAACGGGTCGATCCGGCCGATCCCGTCCTCCAGGCCGCTGATCACGGCGTGACCGATCCCGCCCGCCCCCAGCACCAGCACCGACAGACCGGTCGCCACCCGCATGCCCCAGCGCGGCCGCTCGTCCTGCTTGCGGGGGCGGACCGGCCGGGTGCCCCGGGGCGGCCGGCGGCGCGGGGGAGCGGCGCGGGGGCTCGGCGGTCGCTGCGGTCGTTGCGGCGTGGGCACGGGAGACACCTCCGGGATACCAGGGAGACACCTCTGCGGTGCAAGGGGACCAATCGCACGGTAGGCCCATACGATCTCCGCCCCGGCCCACGACCCGGCGGCGCGCACCGGTGTCCCCCATTCGCGGTAACGTGGCGGCCGAACAGCACCACCCCCGGGGTGCGAAACCCCCGGCCCCCCGAGGACCCCCCGAGGACCACATGTCTGCCGCGCAGTACGCCGCCGTCTCCGTGATCATGCCGGTGCTCAACGAGGAACGCCATCTCAGGAACTCGGTCCGGCACATCCTGGAGCAGGAGTACGCCGGTGAGATGGAGGTCGTGATCGCGCTCGGCCCCTCCGCCGACCGGACGGACGAGATCGCCGCCGAACTGGTCGCCGAGGACCCCCGGGTGCACACCGTGCCCAACCCCACCGGCCGCACCCCCGCCGCCCTCAATGCGGCGATCAAGGCCTCCCGCCACCCCGTCGTCGTACGCGTCGACGGCCACGGCATGCTCTCGCCGAACTACATCGCGACCGCCGTCCGCCTCCTGCAGGAGACCGGCGCGCAGAACGTCGGCGGCATCATGCACGCCGAGGGCGAGAACGCCTGGGAGGACGCCGTCGCCGCCGCGATGACCTCGAAGATCGGCGTCGGCAACGCGGCCTTCCACACCGGCGGCCAGGCGGGCCCCGCCGAGACCGTCTACCTGGGCGTCTTCCGCCGCGAGGCACTGGAGCGGGCGGAGGGCTACAACGTCGAGTTCATCCGCGCCCAGGACTGGGAGCTGAACTTCCGCATCCGCGAGGCCGGCGGGCTGATCTGGTTCTCGCCCGAGCTGAAGGTCCAGTACCGCCCGCGCCCCACGGTGAAGGCGCTCGCCAAGCAGTACAAGGACTACGGCCGCTGGCGCCACGTGGTGGCCCGCTACCACTCCGGCTCGATCAACCTCCGCTACCTGGCCCCGCCGACCGCCGTCGTCGCCATCGCGGCGGGCCTGGTCCTGGGCGCGGCCGTCACCCCGTGGGCCCTGGTCGTCCCGGGCGGTTACGCGGCCGCGATCGTCGCCGGGTCGCTGCCCGCGGGCAAGGGGCTCCCGCTGAAGGCCCGCGTCCGGATCCCGGTGGCGCTGGCGACGATGCACATGTGCTGGGGCTTCGGCTTCCTCACCAGCCCCCGGTCCCTGGCCAGGCGGGTCATCGCGAGCCGCCGCCCGGCGATGACCGGACACAGCGAGACCGTCTGACCCGGCGGCGCGATCAGGGCCCCACCGCTCGGCGGTGGGGCCCTGCTCACGCGTACGGTCCGCTACGGCGTCACCAGGTGTAGTTCGGGTTGACCGTCATGCAGGCGTCTTTCTTCTCGCCGTTGAGGGCTCCCGCCGAATCCGGGGTCTTCTCCGTGCCCTTGGACACCGGGTAGGTTCCGTCCTCGCGCCAGTCCGCGCCCACGGCGAGCGAGATCCCCGAGACGTCGGTGGACTTCGTCACCTGCGACAGGGGAATGCCGAGCGCCTTGGCGACCGCCTGCGCGTCGCCCTCCAGATCCGCGCTCGGATACTGGATCGCGGTCCGCGCCGCGCCCGTCACGTTGTTCGGATCGACGGTGGTCTTCGCGAAGCCCGCGTTCTTCAGCTGCTCCGCCACCTCACCCGCACGCCCCGGGGCCGCTCCGAGCGCGTCGGTGGCGGTCCCGTTCCGTACGGCGACGGCGATCTCGCCGACCGGCGCCGACGCGTCCTTGGGCTCCTCCGGCTTCCGCTTGGAGGCCTTGCCGTCCAGCGGGACGTCGTCGCGGACCATCCGGAACAGCTGCTCCGCGTCGCCCGCCTTCGGGTAGACCCGGCCCTTGTTCGTGCCGGTGCCGTACACGTTCGGCATGGTCGACATCGTGATGCGCTTCGTGGGGACCTTCTTGAACTCCTCGGCCAGGTCGTAGAGCTTCTTGACCGTGTCGAGGCCCTTGTCGACCGTCAGCGCGTTGGTGGCCGCCTCGGCGAGGTTCATCAGCTTCGCCGGGTCGGTGAGCTTGGTGCCCTTGCGCAGCTCGCGGATCATCGCGTTCATGTACTGGTGCTGGGCCTTCGCCCGGCCGAGGTCGGTGTTGTCCTCGAAGCCGTAGCGGGTGCGCAGCCACTGGAGGGCCTGCTCGCCCTTGACGTAGGTGGTGCCCTCCTCCAGCTTCAGCCCGGAGCCCTTGCCGTCCCGGCCGCGTGAGTGGATGTTGGCGTTGACACAGACGGGGACGCCGCCGATCGCGTCGGCCATCGAGACGACACCGGCGAAGTCGATCATCATGAAGTGGTCGATCCTGATGCCGGTCAGTTCGTACCAGGTGGCCACCGTGCACCCCGGACCACCGCGGCCCAGGCTCTGGTTGGTCTGCACGTCTCCCGTACTGGCCGGGAAGACCTCGCCCTCCGGGGACGTGCACTTGGGCATCTTGAGCATGGTGTCGCGCGGCATGCTGACCACGGAGAGGTTGCTGCGGTCCGCGGAGATGTGGAGCAGCATCTGCACATCGGCCAGCGGCGGTGCGCCGAAGGTCTCCTTCGCCCCGCCCAGCTTCTGGTTGGCCTCGGAGTCCCGGGCGTCGGAACCGATCAGCAGGATGTTGAGCGGGGTCTGCCCGGCGGCGTTGGCCTTGTGGTCGGCCATCCGCTTGTCGCCGAGGGTCAGATCCTCTTTCTTGATGTTGCTGTTGAGGTGCTCGTAATAGAGATAACCGGCGCCGCCGGTGGCGAGTATCAGCACGGCGAGTACGCAGGCGCTCCAGCGCAGTACGCGCCACTTGGTGCTCTTGGGGGCGCGGCGGCTGCTGCGTCCCCGGGCACCGCCCCCGTTGCCGCGCCGGCCCTTCGCCGCCCGCCGGCCGCCCTCGCCGCGGGACTCCGTCGAGCGTGCGCCGCGGGACCCGGAACGGCCTGCGGCGTTGTCCCCGCCACCGGTCCCCGGCCCGTCGCCGTCCCCTTCGTACAGAGTCTCGTCCCAGCCGAGTTGATCGGCGCGGCGGACACGTGACCGCGTCCCCTCCCCGGGCGTACTGCTCCGTCCCACCGGACCCCCCATGCTGTTCAGATTTCCGCTGCGGTGCGGTGACCCGGTATCACTTGGCGCATACCGCCTTGTCGGCGCTTGCCTGCTCGACGCCCTCCGGAGCCTTGGCCGGCCCGGTGATGAGCTGGCCCGCGCCCTTGAAGTCCGCCCCCAGCGTGAGCACCATCGCCTCAAGCCCCTCGGCGTCGGTGGTGCCCTGCTTCATGGCGGTGGCGGGCAGCCCCATCATCGCGGCCAGCGCACGGGCCTGATCGGCCTGGTTGGGCGCGTACTCCAGTGTCGTCTTGTTGATCTTCTCGGGTGCGTTGGCCTTGTTGGTGGACTTCGGCACCCCCTGCTCGTTCTGGAGCCAGGCGACGGTCGAGCCCGCAGCCCCCGCGATGTCGCCGCCGTTGAGGACGTCGACGCGTATGTCGGCGGCCTCGGCCTTCGGTCCCTTGAGCAGAGCGGCCTGCTTGCTCTTGGCGGCCTTCTCCTTCTGTTTCACCTCGGTCAGGGAGGTGTCGGAGCGCAACATCGCGAAGAGCGGGTCGCCCTGCTGCGGGTGCACGACCACGGTGACGGGCTTCGGCTCGGCAGGGTTGTCTATGACCGGCATCGTGACGAAGGTGATGTTCTCCGTCTTGACCTTGCTGATCTCCTGGGCGAGCGTCATCAGCTTCTTCGCGCTGCCGATGCCCTGGTCGACCGTCAGCGCGTTCGTTGCCGCGTCGGCGAGCTCGAAGAGCTTCTTGGGGTTGGTGAGCGTGTCGCTCGACTTCATCTCCCGGATCATCGAGCCGAGGAACTGCTGCTGCACCTTGATCCGGTCGAGGTCGCTCCGGTTGCCGAAGCTGTCCCGGGTACGCAGCAGGGCCAGCGCGTTCTCGCCCTGCACCTTCGACTCGCCCTGAGGCAGCTTCAGATGCGACTTCGGGTCGTCGATCGGCTTCGCCATGCAGACCTTGACGCCGCCGACCGCCTCCGTCAGCTCCTTGACCGCGTTGAAGTCGACCATCATGAAGTGGTCGGGCTGGATTCCGGTGATCGCCTCGACGGTCCGCATCGTGCAGCCGGGGTCGCGGCCCTCCTGGCCGAGACTGGTGTTGAAACGGACGTTCGCGCTGCCCGGGATCACCTTCGTCGACCCGTCGGGCTGCTTCGTCTCGCAGTCCGGTACGTCCGTGATCAGGTCGCGCGGGATACTCATCGCCGTCGCGTTGGTGCGGTCCTCGGAGACGTGGAAGAGGATGTTGGTGTCGGCGTGGCCCGCGCTGCCCTGGTCGCCGTAGCCCTCGTTGCCCTTGCCGGTGCGCTTGTCGGTGCCGATGATGAGGATGTTCATCGGGCCGTCGCTCACGACGTCCTTGTTGCCGGCGTCGCCCACGTCGACGGTGTCGATGTTGCCGTTGAGCCGCTGGTACAGCGCGTACACGCCGATCGAGGTGCCCACCACGACGCACGCCATGACCCCGCCCGTCCACAGCAGCGCCTTCTTCTTGCGCGACTTCCTGGGCTTGCGCTTCCGGCGGCCGGACGAGGGCGGCTCGGCGGAAGCGCGCCCCCCCTGGGAGCTGCGGCGGCTGCGCTGCCCCGGCACCTCGCGGCGCGGTCCGTCCGGGGCGCCCTCCGCGCCTGCCCCGCGGTGCCCCTGACCCTCGCGGTGCGAACCGGCCCGGGAGTCTCCGCGGCGACCGGTTCCTTCGGCGGTGGCCGTACGCGAAAAGCCGCTCGACTCCCCAGCGGAGTGGTCCAGTCGCAATTCGTAATTACCGGTGTGCGGGTTGAGTACCCACTGGTCGGCGGGGTCGATATCGTCCGCCTGTCCACGACTGTGCGCGTCCACGGTTGCCTACGTCCTCCGTCGGTGCCACGCGAGGCGCCCTCCCCCGGCAAGGCGCTCGTTCCTTCGCTCCAGCAGTGCACGACCTGACGGCCGGAAGCACCGGATCGCGTCACACTATCCGGCCGATTCCGCGCCGAGCGACGTGCGTGACGCATTCAACGCCCCTTACAACCGGGCATTCTTCTCATTATGCGTCGATTGTGTTCTCTGTCTTGGTGATTGCTTTACTGCTTGCACAGGTCGTCCGCCGCACTCGAACCCGAATAAGTGGGTGTCGGCGTCGGACTTTCGGACCCGGTGCCGTCAGGTTTCCCGTCCTGCCCCCTTTCCTGGTCCTGTCGTGCTTCCTCGAGTTCGTCGGCCGGGACCACGGCGACGGGCCGGTCCTCACGGAGTTGCCTGAACAGGTCACTCGCGTCCGGTTCGACGAGTTCGTCCCGGTTCCGGTCGTTGCGGTACGGCTGCCGGGGCACGGTCAGGAACCGCACCTGCTCGGTCGGCACGTCGCGCATCCCGCGCACCAGGTCGTACAGGTCGCGCAGCGAGTCAAGCCCCGGGTCCGTGGTCAGCGACTTGGTCGCCGCGTCCAGCACCGGGTAGAGCCGCGTCGGGTTGAGCAGGACGCCGTTGCTCTGCATCTTGTTCACCAGGGCGCCCAGGAACTGCTGCTGGCGCTCCATCCGTTCGGTGTCGCTGCCGTTGCCGAGGGTCTTGCGCGCCCGTACGTAGCCGAGAGCCTCCTCGCCGTTCAGCGTCTGCCGGCCGGCCGGGAGCTCCAGGTGCGCGTCCTTGTCGTCGATCGGCTCCTTGAGGCAGATCTCGACCCCGTCCACGGCGTCGACCATGTCCTTGAAGCCGTTGAAGTCGACGACCATGTGGTGATCGATGCGGATGCCGGTCATCCGCTCCACGGTGCGGACCGTGCAGGCGGTGCCGCCGAGCTCGAACGCCGCGTTGAACTGGGTGAACCGCTCCCGTGTCTCCTTGTCGTCCGCGGTGCGGCAGCGGGGGATCTCCACCATCAGGTCGCGGGGGAGGGACACGGCCGTCGCGCTCTTCCGGTCCGCCGCGAGGTGCAGCAGGATCGTGGTGTCGGAGCGCTGGCTGCCGCCGTCGTCCCGGCCGTACTCGCTGTTGTCCCCGGCCCGGCTGTCGGACCCGATGAGCAGGATGTTCTGCGCGTCCATGACGACCGGGGTCGGCCGTTCCCTCTCGTACGCCTTGAGCTCGGCGGCGGCGCTCGTGTCGGTGGTGATGTTCCCGTCGAGCTTTTTATAGAGCCACCAGCCCGCCCCCGCGGCGACCAGCACGAGGAACGAGGCGGCGAGCGCGGCCCAGCGCAGCCAGTGGCTCCTGCGCGCGGCGGCGCCGCCGTCCTTGGGCCGGTCGGCCCAGGTCTGCACGCCGTCACCGCTCCCGGCCGCGCCGCCGGGGCCGGGAGCGGTACCGCCCTCGCCCTCGGCTTCGCGCTTCCCGGAACTCTCCGTGCTCCCGACGCTCTCCGTACTCTCCGGGCTCCCGGCGCTCTCCGTGCTCCCGCCCTTTCCGGGCCCGGCGGCCTCAGAACTCCCGGCCTGCGGGCTCCCGTCCTCGGGACTCCCGCCCCCGGGCCCGGACTTCTCCTGCGACCTGCCCTGCGGCTTGTTCCCGGCCGGGTGGTCCGGGTCGGACGGCGGGCCAGCACTGTCGGTCACGTCTGCGTCCATCCTTCGCGTTCGGCGGCGCGAGGGGCCGCCGGTCGCAGGAGTAGACGGCTGAAACTCACGCTTGGTTGTGTACAGCCAGGAGAGTGGTCTGTACCGCCCGATCATCTACCCGCTCCGGTGCCGTGTACCGGGGACTCGGCCCGCTGTGGGCCGGACGAGTGGACCTCACGGCGTTTGTCATACCGCGGTGTTGGTGACCCGCTCGCTCGCGGTCCGCCCGGCCAGCCCGTCCGGGCCGAGCTGCCCGAGGTGGCGGCACAGCACCACGGACCCGCCGGCCGCCAGGGGCGCGAAGAGCCCGGCGCTCAGCCCTTCCCAGGTGTCGTACGTACGCCCGGTGAGCAGCCGGGACCCCGGTACGAGCCCGAGGGCGCCGGCGTCCTCGCGGGCCTTGGCGACGAGCTGCGCACCCGTCAGCTCCATCCCGCCGACCGTCAGCGCGGGCCCCTCGGGGTCCACCGGGGCGAAGGGCGCGAAGCGGTCGCCCTGGCCCGGCACCTCCACCGCGTAGTCCGCGAACCCCTCGGGCGGCTGCGGGAACCGGCCGCCCATCGGACGCAGGGCGAGGGCGACACGCTCACCCCGGCAGGCCCGCGCCCGCTCCAGGGTGTCGGGGCCGGTCACGACGAGGTCGGCGGCGGCCGGGTCGCCCTGGACATCGGCGACGACCCCCACCGAGGAGCAGGCGAGCAGCCAGACGGCGGACTGCCAGTGCGCGGGAAGCAGCAGGGCGAGCCGGTCGCCGGGCTCCGCGGCGAGGTCGCCCTGGAGCAGATTGGCGGTCTTGGCCACCCAATTGGCGAAGGTGGCCACCGACAGTTCGACGCGTTCTCCGGTGGCGTCGTCGTAGAAGGTGACCAAGGGGCGGGCCGGGTCCGCGGCGAGGGCGGATCGCAGCAGGTCGGCAGGGGTGCGGTCGCTGGAGTTCATCCGCGCAAGCGTACGCGGGGACGCTGTGCGGGGCGGGCTGAACGGGTGTCACGTACACCGGTTCGGCAGACGGAGCGTCACGACGAGGCCGATGTCCGGGTCGCCGGAGTCATGACTGTATGGCCAAGATCGTGCGTATGCGTGCACTATTGGTCACCTCAGTCGGCGTCACCTGCGCGGCGGCCCTCACTCTGCCGCTCGCCGCCCCAGCCCTGTCCGCCCCGGCCCCGCACTCCGCCTCGGCCCGGCCGCCTTGGGTGTCCCCCGAATCACCGGGGTCACCTGGGTCACCGGGGTCCGGTCCACCGTCGGCACGGGCCGAAGCCGCCTACGGCGAGGCGAATGCCTCCGATGCCGCCCCGCCGTCGGCACGGGCCGGCGAGACCCGCGCGGCCGAGCCGGCCGGCTCGACGCAGTCCCTGCCCCTGGAGCCCCTCGCCGCACCGTCCGACCGGGGCCTGGGCCGGTCAGCGGCCGGCCAGGGGCTGGACCGGCGGACGGCCCGGCCGTTCTCCCTGGTCGGCGTGGTCTGGGACGACGCCGGGGCCGAACTGCACGGCACGGTCCAGGTCCGCACCCGGGCGACCGGCGGCACGAGCTGGTCGGACTGGCAGGACGTCGAGACCCACAACGCCGAGCACGCCGCCGATCTCGGCAGCGCCGAGCGGGCGTCCGGCGCCGTGCGCGGAGCGACCGCCCCGCTCTGGGTCGGCGACTCGGACGGCGTGGAGGTACGCGTACGCCCGGAGGCGGCCGGTCCGCAGCACCGGTCCGCCGCCGTACCGCTCCCCGAAGGGCTGCGCCTCGAACTCGTCGACCCCGGCGAGGACCCCGCGCCGGAACCCGCCCGCGCCGCCCCCGCCGGCCGGGCCGCCACCCCGGCGATGTTCGCAGGCAACCCGGTTCCGCCGACCACGACGACGGGCATGCCGGAAGTGCTCACCGCCGAATCCGCCGCCGCATCGGCCGTCAACGCGGAACTCGCGCCGCTCGGTGCGGCCGTCATCCCCGCGCTGACCAAGGCGCAGACGGAGGAGGCGGCGATCGTCGCGGCCGGGGCGAAGCCGTACATCGGGCCCCGCCCGGGGATCGTCACCCGCAGGGGCTGGGGCGCGGACGAGAGGCTCCGCGAGCGGAACTTCGTGTACACCAGGTCCGTCAAGGCGGCCTTCGTGCACCACAGCGCGACCGGGAACAACTACACCTGCAAGCAGGCCCCTTCGGTGCTCCGCAGCATCTACCGCTACCACACCCTGAGCAGCGGCTGGCGCGACATCGGCTACAACTTCGCCATCGACAAGTGCGGAAACATCTACGAGGGCCGCGCCGGAGGTGTGGCGAAGGCAGTGATGGGCGCTCACACGCTGGGCTTCAACACCAACACCATGGGGGTCGCGGTGCTCGGCACCTACTCCTCCTCCAACCCGCCCGCCGCCGCGGTGACCGCCGTCTCCAAGCTCACCGCCTGGAAGCTCGGACTGTTCGGGGCCAACCCCAAGGGCAAGGTCACCCTCGTCTCCGCCGGAAGCAACAAGTACAAGAAGGGCAGGAAGGTCAAAATGGACGTCATCTCGGGCCATCGGGACGGTTTCGCAACCGAATGCCCCGGAGCGCGTCTCTACAAGAAGCTCGGCACGGCCCGGACCACCTCCGCCAAACTGCAGGGCCGCTGACCGGGGTGTGTCCGACCGGTCTGCTTAGACTGGCCAGCCGCAAACCAGGCCAGGCCCCAGCAGGAAGCAGAGACGGTGCTGTGACAGAGGCAAAAGAAGCGATTCTCCTGGTCGGTGGCAAAGGCACCCGGCTGCGCCCGCTCACGGTGCACACCCCGAAGCCGATGGTCCCGGCGGCGGGGGTCCCCTTCCTCACCCACCAGCTGGCGCGGGCCAGGGCGGCCGGGGTGGAGCACATCGTGCTCGCCACGTCCTACCTGGCGGAGGTCTTCGAGCCGTACTTCGGCGACGGTTCCTCGCTCGGCCTGCACATCGAGTACGTCACCGAGCAGGAGCCGCTCGGCACCGGCGGAGCCATCCGCAACGTCGCGCCGAAGCTGTCCTCGGGGCCGGACGAACCGGTCCTGATCTTCAACGGCGACATCCTGACCGGGCTCGACATCCGGGCCCTGGTCACCTCGCACACCGTCTCCGGTGCGGATGTCTCCCTCCACCTGACCCGGGTCGAGGACCCGCGCGCCTTCGGCCTCGTGCCGACCGACGCGACGGGCAAGGTCACGGCCTTCCTGGAGAAGCCGCAGACGCCGGAAGAGATCGTCACCGACCAGATCAACGCCGGGGCGTACATCTTCCGGCGCTCGGTCATCGACTCCATCCCGTCCGGCCGCCCGGTCTCCGTCGAACGCGAGACCTTCCCCGGACTGCTCGCCTCCGGCGCCCACCTCCAGGGCATGGTCGACTCCACGTACTGGCTGGACCTCGGCACTCCGGGAGCCTTCGTCCGCGGCTCCGCCGACCTCGTCCTCGGCCGCGCCCCGTCTCCGGCGGTGCCCGGCCGCTGCGGCGACCGCCTGGTCCTGCCGACCGCCTCCGTGGCCCCGGACGCCAAGCTCACCGGCGGCACGGTGATCGGCGCCGACGCGGTGATCGGTGCGGGCGCGAGAATAGACGGCTCGACGATCCTGGCGGGCGCGGTCGTCGAGGCGGGCGCGGTCATCACGGACTCGCTGGTCGGGGCGGGCGCCAGGATCGGCGACCGTACGGTGCTGGCGGGCGCGGTGGTCGGCGACGGGGCGCGGGTGGGCGCGGACAACGAACTGCGCGACGGGGTCCGGATCTGGTGCGGGGCGGTCCTGCCGGACGCCTCGGTCCGCTTCTCCTCGGACCAGTAGACCGCGAACCCGTACCCTCAAGAGGACCCGACCTCCGCACCAGGAACACCGAGGCCCACCCGTGGCAGGACGATTCGTCCCCCGCACCGCGACGCGAGCGGCGCTGCCGACGCAGCCGGCCCCTCCGTGCTCCTCGCACGACGGCCCGCCGCTGGCCAGGGAATGGACCCCGCCCGGCCCGCTGGACCTCCGCCTGGTGCTGGGCCCGCTGCGCCGGGGCCCGGCGGACCCCACGTTCCGGATGGCCGCCGACGGCACGTTCTGGCGGGCCACCCGCACGCCCGAGGGTCCCGGCACCCTGCGGGTGGCGGCGCACGGCGACCGGATCACGGCGGCGGCCTGGGGCCCCGGCGCGGACTGGCTGCTGGCGGGGCTCCCCGCACTGCTGGGCGCGGCGGACGACCCGGACGCGTTCGTCCCCCGCCACCGACTGCTCGCCCTGACCCGGCACCGCCGCCCCGGCCTGCGCCTGCTGCGTACGGGCCTGGTCATGGAATCGCTGATCCCCTCGATCCTGGAGCAGAAGGTCACCACGGACGAGGCCTACCGCGCCTGGCGCCACCTGGTCCGCCGCTTCGGCACCCCGGCCCCGGGCCCCACCGCGGACCTGGGCCTGCACGTCATGCCGGACCCGCGCGGCTGGGCGATGATCCCGTCCTGGGAATGGCACCGGGCGAACGTCGACGCCAAGCGGTCGTCGACGATCCTGCGCGCGGTACGCGTGGCCCGCCGGCTGGAGGAGGCGGCGACGATGAACCTCCCCGAGGCCCAGGCCCGCCTGCAACTGATCCCCGGCATCGGCCCCTGGACCTCGGCCGAGACCCTCCAGCGCTCGAACGGCGCGGCGGACGCGGTCACGGTCGGCGACCTGCACCTCCCGGGCATCGTGGGCCACGCCCTGGCGGACAACCGCGACGCGGACGACGAGGAGATGCTGTCCCTGCTGACCCCGTACGAGGGCCAGCGCCACCGCGCGACCCGCCTGATCCTGCTCTCGGGCCGCACCCCGCCCCGCAGGGCCCCCAGGATGACCCCGGGCAACATCACGAACCTGTAGCCCTCCTCAAGGGGCCCCGCCCCAGCCCGTCCGGAACCCCAGCCCGTCCGGAACCCCAGCCCCTCGGAACCGCAGCCCGTCCCAGAACCCCAGCCCCTCCGGCGCTTGAGGAGCGGGGCCCGGGGCAGCGCCCAGAACCCCAGCCCGTCCGGCGCTTGAGGACAAAAAGGGGGCCGGGGCAACGCCCCGGTTTCGGGAAGGGGCGGGCAGGGGACAAGCCCCGCGCAGCGGCACACCGCCCCCACCCCCGCCCACCTCACCGCACGGTGAGAAACGCCTCCGCATCCCGAGCCGCCCGCTCACGGACCACCCCCACCGCATGCCCCACAGCCACCGCCCCCAACGGATCCCAGGACGACGGCAGCGACAGCACCTCCCGCACCACCGGCCGGCAGAACATCGTCGAGGACACCCACGCCGACCCCAGCCGCTCACCGGCCAGCGCCACCAGGAAGTTCTGCACACCCGCCCCCGCCGCGACCACGAACATCTCGCGCTCCGCCGTGTCGCGGCGCTCGTCCCCGTACGTATGGGAGCCGTCCATCACCAGGCACGGCACCACCAGATACGGCGCGTTGCGCAGCACATCGCCGCGCCGCACCCGCTTGGCGATCGACTCCTCGCTCCTGCCGTCACGCCGCAGATCCTCGATCCACGCGTCCCGCATCGCGTCGAGCAACCGCGTCCGCGACTCGGCCGACTCCAGCAGCACGAACCGCCACGGCGTCGTGTGATGAGGCGCGGGAGCGGTGACGGCAGCGGCGACGGCCCGCCGCACGGCCCCCGAATCGACCGGCTCGTCGCTGAACTCGCGCACCGTACGCCGCAGGGTCACCGCCTCACGGACCGCCTCCGACGTACCGAGCCGGAACATGTCGTCGGCCGCACCCCGTACGAGCGCGCGAGCGCCCGGACCGTCCGCGTCGTCGGAGGAGACCACATGCGGCAGCCCCCGCACCACGGCGACCGGCAGCCCCTGCGCCTTGCCCTTGACCAGGTCCCCGGCGGCGGCCAGCTCGTCCGCCGTGGCCACGACCGTGGCGCTGAGCGGATTGCCGTACGCGTCCGTCCCGCCGCGCAGATCGTCCAGCACCCGCACCCCGGCCGCACCGATCGCGACGTCGGTCAGCCCGTTGCGCCAGGGCCGCCCGAAGGTGTCCGTGACGACGACCCCGACATCGACACCGAGGGCGTCCCGCAGCCCGTCCCGGATGGTCCGGGCCGAGGCGTCGGGGTCCTCGGGCAGCAGCAGCACGGTCCCGGCCGGCGTGTTCGAGGCGTCGACCCCGGCGGCGGCCATGACCAGCCCCTGCCGGTTCTCCACGATCCGCAGCGTCCCGCGCCGGGCCACGACCCGCACGGTCTCGGCGTCGATCGCCGCTTCCCGGTCGGCGGCCCCGACGATCCGGCCCTCCGCCTTGGAGACGATCTTCGAGGTGACGAGCAGAACGTCCCCGTCGACCAGCCCCGGCGAGGCCGCGGCGATCAGCTTGGCGAGATCGTCACCGGCCCGCACCTCGGGAATCCCGCGAAGCGCCCAGACCCGGAACGAGGGAGCATCGCCCCCCTCGGCGGAAGTGCTCACGCCCGGACCTCCTCGGCCAGCTCCAGCGCCTGCCGGGCCATCTCGGTGGTCGTGTCCACGTCCGTCATCATCAGCGGCACCGACCGGCACCGGATTCCCGCCGCCTCGACCTCGCCGACCGCACCCGCGTCCACCGTGTCGACCAGCCACCCGTCCAGCAGCCCCGAACCGTAGTGCTGAGCCACGGCGGCCGCCGTCGACTCGACGCCCACAGCCGCGAGCACCTTGTCCGCCATCCCGCGCACGGGCGCGTCCCCGACGATGGGGGAGAGGCCGACGACCGGCACCCCGGCCTCGGCGATGGCCTCCCGGATCCCGGGCACGGCGAGGATCGTGCCGATGGACACCACCGGGTTCGACGGCGGGAAGACGATGACATCGGCGGAACCGATGGCCTCCAGCACCCCCGGAGCCGGCTTGGCCTGCTCCGCGCCGACCGGCACGATCGCCTGCGCCTCGACGGAGGCGCGCAGCTTCACCCAGTACTCCTGGAAGTGGATCGCCTTGCTCTCACCGTCCATCTCGACGGCGACATGCGTCTCGACCCGGTCGTCGGACATCGGGAGCAGCCGCACACCCGGCTGCCAGCGGGCGCAGAGCGCCTCGGTGACCGCGCTCAGCGGATAGCCCGCGCCCAGCATCTGCGTACGGACGATATGGGTCGCGAAGTCACGGTCGCCGAGCCCGAACCACCCGGGGCCCACGCCGTACGCCGCGAGCTCCTCCTTGACCTGGAAGGTCTCGTCGGTCCGCCCCCAGCCCTGCTCCTCGTTGATGCCACCGCCGAGGGTGTACATCACGGTGTCGAGGTCGGGACAGACCTTCAGCCCGAACAGATGGATGTCATCACCCGTGTTGCCGATCACCGTGATGTCCGCGTCGGGCGCGGCCTGCTTGAGGCCGCGCAGAAAGCGGGCACCGCCGATACCACCGGCCAGAACAACAATGCGCATGCACAGCAGTTTGTCAGGCGGGTACGACATCCACGGCCGTCGGGGCGCTTTGCGTGGCGTGCATCGGCATCTCGGTCAGGCCCGGGTAGTAGATGTGCAGACTGACGGCCGGTTCGAGCGAGTCGTTGACCACTTCGTGGACGTACCCCGGGGCGAAGGCACGCTGTGCGCCCGCGCCGAGAGCCCTCGTCCCGCGCTCGGTGTGCTCGGTCAACTCGCCTTCGAGGACCGTCAGTACGCCGGCGGAGGGTCCGTGGTCGTGGAGCCCGCTGCCCTGGCCGGGCACCCAGCTGAGCAGCCACACCTCGTAGCCGGGGCCCTGCTCCAGGCGGTGGTACCAGCGGGAGGCGGAGTCGTACTGGACGATTCCGGCCCACTGGTCACGGTCGGCCGCGATGGAGCGCGCGAGGCCGACGAACTCGGAGACGGTGGAGGGGTGCTCGCGGGCGGGCTGCAGGAGGTGCTGGACCTCAAGGATGTCGCCGGCGATCTGAAGGTCGCTGTCGCTGTTCATGGCTGCGGTGGTTCCTCGGCGTGAGAGGTGCACGTGCGGGGGAGTCGCGGTGAGCGTCAGCAGCTCGGAAGGAGCTGCGGAGGAGCACGGGAGCTACGGAGAAGTACGGAGCTACGGGAGGAGCGGGAAGCGGCGACGCTCGACCGCTCCGGAGAGAGCCGGAGGGGCTGGATCAGAGCTGGAGCGCTACGGCATCAACAGCTGTGACAGCTGGAACAGCAACAGCGGGCCTGGACAGCGCTGCGGAACCCACGGACGTGGGTGACGTGCATCGCTGTGGTCGCTGGCATGAAATCAAGGAGACCGGCTCGACCGCCCGCTGTCAACCCAATGCCCGATATGGGGGCAATGTTTCACTCCTTCCGGTCGTCGGATTCGGAGAAGGGTTTATGCAGCCACAGGCAAGGACATGTGGCGCACCATCCGCGCCCTCAAACGTGACTGACGCTCCGTGACCTGACTGTGATCTTGATCGCTTCGGTGATCGAATCGCAACACGGGGGCGCCGTCGTTCGTCTCACCCGACGAGAAGGCGCGGAGTCGTGGGGCCTGTGGCATATGTCAGGTTTTTGCTGATTTGAACACTTTCTGCATACGCTTGGTTCCGCAGAGTGAATCCCTGGGCCAATAGCAGATCCTCGCTTGACTGGCCTGGAGCTACACACTTGTAATTTCACTCGTGTCGTTCAGCCGCAAACGGCTGCATCACGGGACGCAAGAGACAGACGAGGGGCGCACATGACCGAGCTGTTCCAGCAACTGCTGGTCGAGGACGTGGACGAGGAACTCGGCTGGCAGGAGCGCGCACTGTGCGCCCAGACCGATCCCGAGTCCTTCTTTCCGGAAAAGGGCGGGTCCACCCGCGAGGCCAAGAAGGTCTGCCTCGCCTGTGAGGTGCGCTCGGAATGCCTGGAGTACGCCCTTTCCAACGACGAACGCTTCGGCATCTGGGGCGGACTCTCCGAGCGGGAGCGCCGGCGCCTCAAGAAGGCCGCCATCTAAGGCCGCCATCCGGCGTCCGCCCCCGGCCTGCCACCCCGGACGCGCCGGCCGCCGACCAGCGCACACCTGACCCCCCGGTCCGGGTACCTCCCGGACCTCCCCGACCAGGCCTCCGACGTACCCGGGGCGCACCCCGGCCCCGAGCCCAAGCCCCGAGCCCGGCTCCAAGCCCCGCCCAAGCCCGGCCCCAAGCGCCGCTCAAGCCCCGAGCCCGGCTCCAAGCCGCGGGCGCATCCCGGGCGCATCCCGCCCTCTCCCCGACCGGCACCGGGCGTATCCCGGCCCCCCGGGCGTATCCCGGACCAGGACAGGCCCGCTCCACCCCGCGAGCCGCAGAACGGCCCGCACCCCGCACCCCCGGCTACTCCCGCCCCCGCTACCCCCGCCCCGCTCCGTCGCGCTTCCGGGCTTCCGCGCTCCGCGCCACCGCGCCTCCGCCCGAGGCCGTCAGGCCGCCCCTCTCCCCGGCCCCGGCCCCCCGGCCCCGCTTCCCCACCCCGGCTACCCCGATACCCGACGGCCCGTCCGCCGGCCCCTTCCCCGGGGCCCGGCCGGCGGGCCGTCGGCAGGTCCGCGCTCCCCCTTCACCGGCTCGGCCCCCCGCCCTCGGTCCGTACCGTTAGTGTGGGGCCCCGTCCGAGATGCGCCAACGCCCCGCCGGGGCGCGCGTGTACACCGATGCAGCCCCCGGGGATACGCCCCCGGACCCGGCCGGAGGGCCCGTACCTCGATGTCCGTGCACAGCCACTCGGCGGCGCCGAACGCGGCCGCCGCCGCCCCAGAGTTCCCCCGGCACGTCGTCACCGCCGTGCTCGTCTCGCACGACGGCGCCCGCTGGCTGCCCGACGTGCTGGCCGGGCTGCTCGGGCAGGAACGCCCCGTACAGAACGTCGTCGCCGCCGACACCGGCAGCGCCGACGACTCCGCCCGGCTGGTCACGGAGGCGCTCGGCGACGACCGTGTCCTGCACCTCGCACGCCGTACGAGCTTCGGCACCGCCGTCGACGAGGCGGCCCGCACGGCCGGTGTCCTCACCCCGGACGACCTGCCCTACCTCAAGCGCCCCGGCGGCTGGGACCCGCAGACCCGCACCTGGGTCGACGAGAACTACGCCCTCCCCGAGCTGCCGCACGGCGAACCGGTCCAGTGGCTCTGGCTGCTGCACGACGACTGCGCACCCGAGCCGGACGCGCTCGCCGAGATGCTGCGCGTCGTCGACACCGACCGGCACGCCACGATCGTCGGACCCAAGCTCCGCGGCTGGTACGACCGCAAGCAGCTCCTGGAAGTCGGCGTCTCCATCGCCAACAGCGGCCGCCGCTGGACGGGCCTGGACCGCCGCGAGCAGGACCAGGGCCAGCACGACCAGGTCCGTACCGTCCTGTCCGTCTCCTCCGCCGGCATGCTCATCCGCCGCGACGTCTACGAGGAGCTCGGCGGCTTCGACCGCGGGCTCCCCCTGATGCGCGACGACGTCGACCTGTGCTGGCGCGCCCACCTCGCCGGACACCGGGTCCTCGTCGCCCCGGACGCCGTCCTGCGGCACGCCGAGGCCTCCGCCCGTGAACGCCGCCCCATCGACTGCGCCGGCCGTTCGGTCGCCGGCCCGCACCGCGTCGACAAGGCGGGCGCGGTCTACACGATGCTCGTCAACGCCCGCGGCAAGGCCCTGCCCTGGGTCCTGCTCCGGCTCGTCGTCGGCACCCTGCTCCGTACCCTCGCGTACCTCGTCGGCAAGGTGCCGGGACAGGCCCTCGACGAGGTCACCGGCCTGCTCGGCACCCTGCTGCGCCCCGGCCGCATCCTCACCGCCCGCCGCAACCGCCCGAAGGGCGTCGTCGACGCGGCCGAGCTGCGCGCCCTGTTCCCGCCGCCCGGTGCGACCGTACGGGCCACCGTCGACCAGATCGCGGGCAACTTCGGCGGCCGTACGGAGGCCGACTCGGGCGGTTCGCGGCACGGGGCCGTCGAATCCGGGCCCGGCGGCGACGACGCCGACTTCCTCGAAGTCGACCAGTTCGCCCGCCTCAAGCGCATCGGCCGCAAACCGGGACCCGTCCTCTTCGCGCTGCTCCTGATCGTCTCCCTCGTCGCCTGCCGCAACCTCCTCAGCGGCGGCGCACTGGCGGGCGGCGCGCTGCTGCCCGCCCCCGCCGAGGCCGGCGCGCTCTGGGGGCGGTACGCGGACGCCTGGCACACCGTCGGCACCGGCGGCACCCCGGCCGCCCCGCCCTACCTCGCCCTGCTCGCCGCCCTGTCGGCCCTGTTCCTCGGCTCGACCGGCCTCGCCGTCAGCGTGCTGCTGGTCTGCTCGATCCCGCTGGCCGGTCTCACCGCCTACTTCGCCTCCCGCCCGCTGCTCCCCTCCCGGCTGCTGCGGGCCTGGGCGAGCATCGCGTACGCCTTCCTGCCCGCCGCGACCGGCGCCCTGGCCACCGGCCGCCTCGGCACCGCCGTCCTCCTCGTCCTGCTCCCGCTGACCGCCCGCGCGGGCGTGGCCGCCCACGGACTGCGCGGGGACAGCGCGGCGGGGGAGCGCGGCAGCTGGCGCGCCACCTGGGCGTACACGCTGCTGCTGACCGTCACCATGGCGTTCACCCCGATCGTCTGGCCGCTCGCCGTGGTCCTCGGCCTCGGCGTGCTGGTGCTGCGGCGCGGCGACATCACCGCGTACGGCCTGCGCTTCGTCGCCGCCGTCGGCACGCCGGTGCTGGTCCTCGCCCCCTGGTCGATCGGCCTCCTGACGAACCCGTCCGCGCTCCTGACCGAGGCCGGCCTGGACATCGGTACGGGAGAGGCCTCGGGCCTGGACCTGCTCGGCATCGGCCCCGGCGGCCCCGGTGCGGCGGGCGGCGTCCTGTTCCTCGGCATCGTGCTGGCGGCGCTCGCCGCCCTGCTGCGCGGGGAGCGGCAGTTCGCCGTCCGCACCGCCTGGGCCGTCGCACTCGTCGGCTTCCTCTTCGCCGCCATCGCCAACGGATCGGCCTGGGCCGGACCCGCCACCCTCGTCTACGGCGCCGCCCTCATCGCCGCCGCCCTGGTGGGCGCGGACGGGGCCCGCATCCGGGTCGCCGAGCAGAGCTTCGGCTGGCGCCAGCCCGTCGCCGTGCTGATCGCGCTGGCCGCCGGGCTGGCCCCGGTCCTGGCCGCGTTCGGCTGGATGATCGGCGGCGCGGACGGCCCGCTGGAGCGACGCGACCCCGTCCAGGTGCCCGCCTTCGTGGCCGAGGAGAGCGCCACCCGCGACCAGCCCCGCTCCCTCGTCCTCGGCGGCACCGCGCCCGAGGCCGTCTCGTACAGCCTGGTCCGCGGCTCGGGCGTCCGCCTCGGCGACGGCGAACTGACCGAGGCGGTCGGCAGCAACAGCCACCTCGACAAGGTCGTCGCCAACCTCGTCGCCGGCTCCGGCGCCGACCAGGGCGGCCGGCTCAGCGGCTTCGCGATCCGCTACGTCCTCGTCCGGGACGGAGCGCCGCGCCAGCTGAGCCGGGTCCTCGACTCGACCCCCGGCCTCAGCCGGCTCAGCCAGCTCGACGGCAGCGCCCTGTGGCGGGTGGACCGGCAGGTCGCCCGCGTCATGATCACCCCGGCTTCCGGCGAGGGTGAGCACGTTCCGGTCGGCTCGGCCGCCGTCGAGGCCCACTCCGAGATCCCGTCCGGCGAGGCGGGCCGCGTGCTGCGGATCGCGGATGCCGCCGACCCGGGCTGGACGGCCACCCTGGACGGCAAGCCGCTGACCCGCAAGACCGTCGACGGCTGGGCCCAGGGCTTCGAACTGCCCGCGGCCGGCGGCCGCCTGGACCTCACCCACGACGCCCCGATCACGCACACCGCGTGGATCTGGGCGCAGGCCGGGCTCCTCGTGGTCCTGGTGGTCATGGCCCTGCCGGGCCGCCGCCGGGAGATCGACGACGACCTGCCCGAGGAGGCGCTCGCCGCCGCCGCCGAGCCGGCCGACGGAGAGGGCCGCCGCGCCCGCAGGCTGCGCGCGGCGGCCCAGGCCGAGGCAGCGGCCGCCGAGGAGGCCGGGAACGACGCCTACCGGCCCGACGGCCACGGCACGGACGGCGTACCCGCCCAGGACCACAGCCACCCCGACGCCCACGGCCACCCCGACGCCCACGATCACGCCCACGCCCAGGACCACGACCCGTCGCGAGGAGCGGACCCGGGGGAGTACATCCCCGCGCAGCAGTCCGCCGACCCGTACGCCGCGAACCCCCCGGCGCACGACCCGCAGGAGGCCACCGGCGGCTACGCGGCGGTCCCGCAGCAGCAGTACGGCGAGTACGGGCGGTGGGACGGGCAGCAGCAACAGCCGGGCGCCGACTACTACGCGGCGTACCAGCCGGACCCGTACGCCCAGCAGCAACAGCAGAACGCCGGCTACCAGGGCTACGGCGACCAGAGCGGCGGCTACGGCGTCCAGGACCCCTACCCGCAGCAGCAGTACGACGAGCAGGGCACGTACAGCCAAGGCGGGTACGACGAGCAGGGCACGTACAGCCAAGGCGGGTACGACGAGCAGGGCACGTACAGCCAAGGCGCGTACGACGAGTACGGCCAGTACACCGGCGGGCAGCACCAGTACACCGACCCCGCCCAGCAGCCCGCCCCCGACCGGCACCCCACCGAGAACGGCGACCACACCGACCCCCCGGCCCCGGGTCAGGCCCCGTGGCAGACCGGTAACGCATCGCGAGGCGAGTCCGAGTGAAGTCCACCCACCTGTCCCTGATCGCGGGCGCCGCCGTCCTGGCCGCCATCACCGGATTCGCCACGGTCGCCGCGCCCGGCGCCCCGGCGGACACCCGGGCGAAGCCCGCCGGGCTGCTGCCGGTCGAACGCTCCAGCCTGGTCTGCCCGGCGCCCGGCAACTCCGACCTGGCGGAGACGCGGTACACCTCGTTCACCCCGGCGGGCGAGGGCGGCGACGCCGAGGGGACCGCCGAGCTGAAGCCGGCCCTGCCGGTCGTGGACGACGACGACGCGGACGAGACCGACCCGAAGAAGGTCAAGAAGGCGGAGGAAGCGGCGAAGAAGGCGAAGGAGAAGGCCGACAAGCCGGTCCTCGCCGTGAAGGAGCCCGGAAAGCCGGTCGTCGCCGAGGCGGACGGCGCCGGCGCCCCGGCCCTCGTCGGCACGGCCACCGGCCGCCTGGCCCCCGGCTGGGCCGCCCAGCAGACCACCGAGGTCACCGCCGGCGGCGCTCGCGGACTCCTCGGGGTCACCTGCACCGCCCCCGACACGGACTTCTGGTTCCCGGGCGCGAGCACCGCCAAGTCCCGCCAGGACTACATCCACCTCACCAACCCCGACGACTCCGGCGCCGTCGCCGACATCGAGCTGTACGGCCCCGAGGGCGCGCTCAAGTCCGACGTCGGGGACGGCATCACCGTGCCGGCCCGCTCCAGCGTCGCCCTCCTGCTGTCCACCCTCACATCCGAGGCCGTCGACCAGCTGACCGCACACGTCACCACCCGCTCGGGGCGGATCGGAGCGGTCGTCATGAGCGCCGACGACGGTGTGGGCAGCGACTGGATCACCGCGTCCGAGGACCCCTCCGGCACGCTCGTGCTGCCCGGCATCCCGGCCGACGCCACCTCCGTACAGCTGGTGGCGTTCGCGCCCGGCGAGGACGACGCGGACGTGAAGATCCAGCTCATGGGGAAGAACGCGACGTTCTCCCCGGCCGGGAACGCCACCCTGCACATCAAGTCCTCGATGACGGCGACCGTCGACCTCAAGGACGTCACCCGCGACGAGCCGGGCTCCCTGCGTCTGAGCCCGGTGCGGAAGGACCGGGCGACCCCGATCGTGGCGGCGCTGCGCGTGGTCCGGGGCAAGGGCGACAAGCAGGAGGTCGCCTACATCCCGGCCACCGGACCGGTCGGCGCACGGGCGAGCGTCCCGGACAACCAGGACAAGGGCTCCACGCTGTCCCTGACCGCCCCGGGTGCCACGGCCAAGGTGAAGGTCACCGCGTCGGCGGGCAGTGAGGGCGGCGACCCGGCCGTGGAGACGTACACGGTCAAGGCCGGCACGACCCTCGCCGTCACCCCGAAGGCCCCGGACGGGCTCAAGGGCACGTACGCGCTGACCGTCGAGACGACCTCGGGCGGCCCGGTCCACGCGTCGCGCACCCTGGCGCGCACGGAGGGCGGCGTCCAGATGTTCACCGTGCAGACGCTCCACGACGACGGGGGCACGGTCGAGGTCCCGACGGCCCGCCAGGACCTCTCGGTCCTGGACGACTGACGACGGGGCCGGCGGGAGACGCGTCCGACAGCCGGGCGCACGTCCGACGGGACGACGCGCCCGACCGGGACGAGACATCCGACAGCCGGGCCCCCTGGGAGGGCGAAGGACTGGTCCCGGGAAGGGCGAAGGGCTAGTCCTGCCCGTACCGGGGGTCGACCGACTCGGGGGCCAGCCCCAGCAACTCGGCGACCTGCTCGACGACGACCTCGTGTACGAGCAGGGCACGCTCGTCGCGGCTCTTGGTACGGATCTCGACGGGCCGCCGGTAGACGATGATCTGTGCGGGCTGCCCCTTGCCCGCGGGCACCGCGCTGCCGAGCGGAACGACCTCCTCCGGCGTGCTGGGCACATCGAGGACGATGAAGTCGACCTCGGCCAGCTGGGGCCAGCGCCGCTCCAGCCGCTCCACCGAGTCCTGGACCAGATCACGGAAGGTCTCCCCCCGGCTGGCCGACAGCGGTACCTGGGGTGGCGCGACCGGCCCGCGCATACCGCGGCCATGACGGTCACGGCGCCGGGGCCGCGGCTCGAACGGGTGGGGAGGTACGGAGCTGTCCATCACCGACGCAGCGTAACGCTCCGGGGACGGGAACGACCGGGGAGACGACGTGGCCGACCGGGTAGGTACGGGCGAGGCGGCGGGGGAGAGCAGGGGCACGGCACAAGCACGGGCAACGGGTAACGGGCAAGGCAGGAACGATCGCCCCAGGAGCGATCGCCCCCGCAGTCCCCGCTCCCTCCGGGTGCCGCTCCCTGGCGGTCGGGGCCGGGGCCGCTCCCGGGGGGCCGGGGCTGGAGGCCGGGGGCCGGGGAGCGGAACCGGGTCCTCCCGCTTCCAGATGTCCGCAGTTCAACATTTCGGCCAAGGTTGAGCCCTTTTCAGGCCCGTAACCCGATCGTTGAGCCTGCGCCCGACGCCACGATCCACTCCCGCCCGCGACCGGTGCGACCACGGTGCGATCGCCGGCCCGCGCCCCGGCGCAGGTCAGGGCGGCCGCCGGAAATTCGACTGTGCCGCAGGTCACAGGGCGACACGGTGGGGCGACCCGAGGGACAGTCGTCGCAGCCCGCTCAAGAGTGCGGTACCGTCCAACATCGTGAGCCCTGTACGTCGCTGTTCGCGCACCGCGTGCGGCCGCCCTGCCGTCGCGACACTGACGTACGTCTATGCCGATTCGACTGCGGTCCTCGGCCCGCTCGCCACCTACGCCGAGCCCCACTGTTACGACCTCTGCGCCGAACACAGTGAGCGGCTTACCGCGCCACGGGGCTGGGAAGTGGTGCGGCTCTCCGACGGCTCCGCACCGGCGCACCCCAGTGGCGACGACCTCGAAGCACTGGCCAACGCGGTCCGCGAAGCGGCACGCCCGCACGACCGGGGCCCGGACGGCGGGGGCCGGGGACCGCGCTCGGCCGACCCGGTGGAAGTGGCCCGCCGAGGCCATCTCAGGGTGCTGCGCTCCCCCGACTCCTGAGGCCGACCTCCGGGGCCGACTCCTGGGCCGACTTCTGGGTCCGATGGGCCCGACTTCCGGGGCCGATGTCTGCGGTACTACCGGGCAGGTAGTTTGGGCGGTCCGTAAAGACCCCAGGAGGACCGGCCGTGGTTGCTGATCTGTCGCAGCTCGTGAAGGCGTATGACGTGCGCGGAGTGGTGCCCGACCAGTGGGACGAGTCCCTGGCCGAACTCTTCGGAGCCGCGTTCGTCCAGGTCACGGACGCCGAAGCGATCGTGATCGGCCACGACATGCGCCCGACCTCACCCGGCCTCGCCGGAGCGTTCGCCCGGGGCGCGGCGGCCCGGGGCGCGGACGTCACGCTCATCGGCCTCTGCTCGACGGACCAGCTGTACTACGCGTCGGGGGCCCTCGGCCTCCCCGGGGCGATGTTCACGGCCTCGCACAACCCGGCGCAGTACAACGGCATCAAGATGTGCCGGGCGGGTGCCGCCCCGGTCGGCCAGGACACCGGTCTCGCCGAGATCCGCACCCTGGTCGAGCAGTGGTCGCAAGGCGCCCTGCAGCCGCCGGCCGCCACCGCCCCCGGCACGATCACCGAACGGGACACCCTCACCGACTACGCGGCCCACCTCCTGGGCCTGGTCGACCTCAGGTCCATCCGTCCCCTGAAGGTCGTGGTCGACGCGGGCAACGGCATGGGAGGCCATACGGTCCCCACGGTCTTCGACGGCCTCCCGCTCGACCTCGTACCCCTGTACTTCGACCTGGACGGCACGTTCCCCAACCACGAGGCCAACCCCCTCGACCCGAAGAACATCGTCGACCTCCAGGCCCGCGTCCTCGCCGAGGGCGCCGACCTCGGCCTCGCGTTCGACGGCGACGCGGACCGCTGCTTCGTGGTCGACGAGCGGGGCGCGGGCGTCTCCCCGTCCGCGATCACGGCCCTGGTCGCCGCCCGCGAGCTGGCCCGCAACGGCGGCGAGGGCATCGTCATCCACAACCTGATCACCTCCTGGTCCGTCCCCGAGGTGGTCCGCGAGCACGGCGGCACCCCGGTCCGCACCCGGGTCGGCCACTCCTTCATCAAGACGGAGATGGCGGAGCACGGCGCGATCTTCGGCGGCGAGCACTCGGCGCACTACTACTTCCGCGACTTCTGGAACGCCGATACGGGCATGCTCGCCGCCCTCCACGTGCTCGCCGCACTCGGCGGCCAGCAGAAGCCGCTCTCCGAGCTGGTCGCGGAGTACGACCGGTACGTCGGCTCCGGCGAGATCAACTCCACCGTCGCCGACCAGACCGCCAGCCTGACCACGGTCAAGACGCTCTACGGCACCCGCGACGACGTCACCTTGGACGACCTGGACGGCCTCACGGTCACGGCCGCGGACTGGTGGTTCAACCTCCGCGCCTCGAACACGGAACCTCTGCTGCGCCTGAACGTCGAGGCGAGGGACGAGAAGACGATGACAGCGGTACGCGACGAGGTCCTGACCCTGATCCGCACAACCTGACCGCTCTTCAGGGCCCTTCCGGCGCTTCCACCCCCTCCACCCCCTCCGGCAGCTCTGGCTGCTCTGGCCCTACAAGTCCCTTTGGTAGCTCCGGCCTGTCAGCTAGCTCCGGCCTGTCCGGTAGCTCCGGCACCCTCTGGCCCCTCCAGTTCCCCTGGCCGCTCTGACTTTGTTCACGAGACCGGTTCTCGTGAACAAAGCCACCGCTCTGATCGCTCGGGCCCTTCGATCCTCTCTGGCCCCTCCAGTCCCTCTGCTGCTTGGCGCTCCGGCCCTCCAGTTCCTCTGGCCCGTCCAGTCCCCACTGCCGCTCCGAACCATCCAGTTCCTCCGGCCGCCCTGGCTGCCCCGGCAGCTTGGGCCCTCCGGTTCCTCTAGCCTCTCGGGTCCTTCCGGCCCCTCTGGCCGTTCCCGCCCCTCTGGCCCCTCGCCCTCCCACCCCTCCGGCCTCTGCAGCCCCTCCGGCGTTTGAGGAGCGGGGCCCGGGGCGGAGCCCCGGTTACGGGAAGGGGCGGGGAGAAGCCCGCCGCAGGCGACCCGCCCAGCTCGGCACCCACTCACCCCCGCACCCACCCACCCCGCATCCCCCGTTTCGTCCCCCCGGCCAGGCCGCGCCCCCTCCACCCCGGCGGTAGGCTGACGACGCCTGATCCACGCGGATCGGAACTCGCATGCTCGAAGGGACTCACCCCATGGCGCTCGAAGCCGGCCTCCTGGAGATCCTGGCCTGCCCTGCCTGTCACTCCCCGCTCGAGGACCGTTCGGCGGCAGACAGCCCCGAACTGCTCTGCACGGGCGACGACTGCGGACTGGCCTACCCGGTCCGGGACAGCATCCCGGTCCTGCTCGTCGACGAGGCCCGCCGCCCCGCCTGACCGCGAGCGACACGCGTACGGACGGGACGACGCAGGACGAGGCAGGACGGCGCACGGCACCGCACCGCAGCCGAGCCCGACCACAGACGGCAGGCAGGCCACAGACGGCAGGCAGTCACACAGCCCGGCACCTCGCCCGGCCGGCCCGGCGGCCAAGCCACCGCACCCGCCCGCCCCGGCACCCGTACCCGCAGCCCGCACCCCACCCGGTGATCGGAGGCCCACCGCCATGCTCGACGAGTCCTTGCTCGACGCCCCGGAAGCCCTGGCCCGAGCCGACCGCCGCGATCTGCTGCGCGGCGCCGCCGAGGCAGGCGCCCGGGTCCGTACCGCCGCCCGGCACGCCGCCGAGGCCGGCATCGGCGGCCTGAACCCGGAGGGCCGGCCCCGGGCCGTCCTCGTCGCGGGCCCCGGCACCGCCGCCTCCGGGGTAGCCGACCTGATCGGCGCACTCGCGGGCGCGGCCGCCCCCGTCGTACGCATCCACCCCACGGGCGTCGCCCCCGCCCCCGGCGCCCTCCGCTGGGCCCTGCCCGGCTGGGCCGGATCGGTGGACCTCCTCCTCATCGCGACCGCCGACGGCTCCGAACCGGGTCTCGCCCTGCTCGCCGAGCAGGCCTACCGCCGCGGCTGCACCGTCGTCGCCGTCGCCCCCACCCGCTCACCGCTGCGGGAGGCGGTCGACGGGGTCCACGGTCTGGTCGTCCCGATGGCGGCCGCCCCGCACGGCGACTACGACGCGGAGATCTCCGCCGCCGGCCCCGGCACGCTGTGGGCGCTGCTCACCCCCCTGCTGGCGCTCCTGGACCGGGTCGGCCTGGTGACCGCACCCCCCGAGGACCTGCAGAAGGTGGCCGACCGCCTGGACCGCACCGCGGAACGCTGCGGCCCGGCCATCGCCACGTACAGCAACCCGGCCAAGACACTCGCCGCCGAGCTCGCCGACAGCCTGCCGCTGCTGTGGACGGAGGGCGACGCCGCAGGCCCGGTGGGGCGCCGCTTCGCCGCGGTACTGTCCGAGCTCGCCGGCCGCCCCGCCCTGGCCGCGGAACTGCCCGAGGCGCTGCCCTCGCACGGCACGCTCCTCACCGGGGACTTCGCGGCAGGCGCGGACCCCGACGACTTCTTCCGCGACCGGGTCGACGAGGGCGAGACGCTCAGGGCCAGGGTCGTCCTGCTCCGGGACCGCCCGACGGGAGGCCTCAGCGCCTACCCGGCGGCCCGGGAACTGGCCCTCGGCCACGACACGCCGGTCAGCGAACTGGAACCGGACGAGGGCAACGAGCTGGAAGCCCTGGCCGAACTGCTGGCGATCACCGACTTCGCGGCGGTCTACCTGTCACTGGCCTCGTCCCCCCAGCCCTGACACAAACCCACACCCCCCGGCCATCCCCGCGACGCCAGAACCTCACGCAACACCGACATCCCTGACGGAATATCCCTGGTGGCACTCCACCCCACCGCACCCACTCCACTTCACCCCACCCCACCCCGCCCCACCCGAGGACGACTCCATGGACCGGCTGTCCAACACCGTGCGCCCCTACGCCTGGGGATCCACCACGGCCATTCCCGCCCTGCTCGGCACCGCGCCCACCGGCGAACCGCAGGCCGAGATGTGGATGGGCGCCCACCCCGGAGCGCCCTCGCGCATCAGCCGCACCACCCCGGCGGGTGAGACGGAACTCGCGCTCACCGAGGCCATCGCCGCCGACCCGGAAGGCGAGCTCGGCACAGCCACGCTCGACCGTTTCGGCCCCCGCCTCCCCTTCCTCCTGAAGCTCCTCGCCGCCGGCGCCCCCCTCTCCGTCCAGGTCCACCCGAACCTGGACCAGGCCCGCGAGGGTTACGCCGACGAGGAGGCGCGGGGCGTCCCGATCGACGCCCCGCACCGTACGTACAAGGACGCGAACCACAAGCCCGAACTGATCTGCGCCCTCACCCCCTTCGAGGGACTGTGCGGCTTCCGCAGGCCCACCGAAGCGGCGGACGCCATGGAGGCGCTGGGAGTCGATTCCCTCAAGCCGTACGTGGACCTCCTCCGCGCCCATCCCGAGGAGGCCGCCCTCCGCGAGGTGCTCACGGCGATCCTCGGCGCGGACCCGACCGAGATGGCAGAGACCGTGGCGGAGGCGGCGGCCGCCGCGACCCGCCTGGGCGGCGCCCACGCCCCGTACGCCCGTATCGCCCACCACTTCCCCGGTGATCCCGGGGTTCTGGCCGTGATGCTGCTCAACCACGTACAACTCCAGCCCGGTGAAGCCCTGTTCCTCGGCGCAGGTGTACCGCACGCCTACCTCGACGGCCTCGGCGTCGAGATCATGGCCAACTCGGACAACGTGCTGCGCTGCGGCCTGACCCCCAAGCACATCGACGTCCCCGAACTCCTGCGGGTCGTCCGGTTCGAGGCCACCGAGCCCGGCGTGCTGCGCCCCGAGGCGGCCCCGTCGGGCGAGGAGCGCTACGAGACCCCCGTCGACGAGTTCGCCCTGTCCCGCTACACCCTCGCGTCAGGGGCCGCCCCCACCGGACTGACCACCCCCGCCCCCCAGATCCTGCTCTGCACGGCGGGCACGGTCCGGGTCGGCGAACTCGCCCTGGGCCCAGGGGAATCCGTCTACGTTCCGGCCGGCGAGACGGTCGAGGCAGCGGGACCGGGAACACTCTTCCGGGCGACCGTGGCGGCCTGACCCACGGACCGTCCCGACGGCTGCAACAATGTGCCGCCTTACCGCGACGGCGTGTGCCGCGCACCGACGAAGGGACACCACGCACCCATGAGCGCGTCAGGCGGAACCAAGGCGATCGTGGCGGCACTGGCCGCCAACCTCTCGATCGCCGTGGCCAAATTCGTAGCGTTCCTCTTCAGTGGTTCCTCGTCGATGCTCGCGGAGAGCGTCCACTCGCTCGCCGACTCGGGCAACCAGGGGCTCCTGCTGCTCGGCGGCAAGAAGGCCAAGCGCGAGGCGACCCCCCAGCACCCCTTCGGCTACGGGCGCGAGCGCTACATCTACGCGTTCCTCGTCTCCATCGTCCTCTTCTCGGTCGGTGGCATGTTCGCGGTGTACGAGGGCTACGAGAAGATCAAGGACCCGCACGAGATCGAGGCCTGGTACTGGCCGGTCGGGGTTCTGGTCTTCGCGATCATCGCCGAGATCTTCTCCTTCCGTACGGCGATCCGTGAGTCCAACCGGACGCGCGGCGACCGCTCCTGGACCGAGTTCGTCCGCCGGTCCAAAGCGCCCGAGCTCCCGGTCGTTCTCCTGGAGGACCTCGGCGCTCTCGTCGGCCTGGTCCTGGCACTCGCGGGCGTCGGCCTCGCCCTCGGCACCGGCAACGGCGTCTGGGACGGCATCGGCACCCTCTGCATCGGCATCCTGCTGATCCTCATCGCTATCGTCCTGGCCGTCGAGACGAAGTCCCTCCTGCTCGGGGAGTCCGCCGGCATCGAGGACGTCGAGAAGATCAAGGCGGCCCTGGTGGACGGCGACACCGTCACCCGCATCATCCACATGCGCACCCTTCACCTCGGCCCCGAGGAACTGATGGTCGCCGCCAAGATCGCGGTCCGGCACGACGAGACCGCGACCGAGGTCGCCGACGCCATCAACGCCGCCGAGAACCGCATCCGCGAAGCAGTCCCGATCGCCCGGGTCATCTACCTGGAGCCGGACATCTACAACGCGGAGGCCGCAGCGGCCGGAACCAACCCGGGCAACATGATCGACGGCTCGCCCGACGCCTCGAGCGATTCCGGCCACTGACCCACCGCACACCGGCCCCGATCGGCCCGGTGACCGCTCACACACACCCCTCTTCACGAACGGGCTGGGGCTCACTGGGCCGTTCGGTGTAGATTCGGATACGGAAAACAGACGTCGCTGCTGATGGCGGTCGACCGGCTGGCGGGAGCGAGCCGGGCGAGGGACAGAGGGCCTCCGACGGACTGCACTGCGAACCGTCCGGGCATTCGTGTGCCCGTCGCGCCGCAGAGTCAGCCCAGACAGCCCACCCTCGACCCATCACGAGGAGCAGCCCGTTATGACGACGGCCACCAACCGCCAGGACTTCAAGGTCGCCGACCTCTCCCTCGCCGCTTTCGGGCGCAAGGAGATCACGCTCGCCGAGCACGAGATGCCCGGCCTGATGTCGATCCGCAGGGAATTCGCCGCCGCTCAGCCGCTGGCCGGCGCCCGGGTCACCGGTTCGCTGCACATGACCGTGCAGACCGCCGTGCTCATCGAGACGCTCGTCGCCCTGGGCGCCGACGTCCGCTGGGCCTCCTGCAACATCTACTCCACCCAGGACCACGCCGCCGCAGCCATCGCGGTCGGCCCGAACGGCACCCCGGAAGCCCCTGCGGGCGTCCCGGTCTTCGCCTGGAAGGGCGAGACGCTCGAAGAGTACTGGTGGTGCACGGAGCAGGCGCTGACCTGGCCGAACACCCCCACCGGCGGCCCGAACATGATCCTGGACGACGGTGGCGACGCCACCCTCCTCGTCCACAAGGGCGTCGAGTTCGAGAAGGCCGGCGCGGCCCCGGACCCGTCGACCGCGGACAGCGAGGAGTACGCCCACATCCTCACCCTGCTGAACCGCACCCTCGGCGAGGCCCCGCAGAAGTGGACCCAGCTGGCGTCCGAGATCCGCGGTGTCACCGAGGAGACGACGACGGGTGTGCACCGCCTGTACGAGATGCACCGTGACGGTTCCCTCCTGTTCCCCGCGATCAATGTGAACGACGCGGTGACCAAGTCGAAGTTCGACAACAAGTACGGCTGCCGCCACTCCCTCATCGACGGCATCAACCGTGCCACCGACGTCCTGATCGGTGGCAAGACCGCCGTCGTCTTCGGCTACGGCGACGTGGGCAAGGGCTGCGCTGAGTCCCTGCGCGGCCAGGGCGCCCGGGTGATCATCACGGAGATCGACCCGATCTGCGCGCTGCAGGCGGCGATGGACGGCTACCAGGTGGCCACGCTGGACGACGTCGTGGAGCAGGCGGACATCTTCGTCACCACGACGGGCAACAAGGACATCATCATGGCCAAGGACATGGCCCGGATGAAGCACCAGGCGATCGTCGGGAACATCGGCCACTTCGACAACGAGATCGACATGGCCGGCCTCGCGCAGATCGACGGCATCGTCAAGGACGAGGTCAAGCCCCAGGTCCACACCTGGACGTTCCCCGACGGCAAGGTCCTCATCGTCCTGTCCGAAGGCCGCCTTCTCAACCTGGGCAACGCGACCGGACACCCGTCCTTCGTGATGTCCAACAGCTTCGCGGACCAGACCCTCGCGCAGATCGAGCTGTTCACGAAGCCCGAGGAGTACCCGACCGACGTGTACGTGCTGCCCAAGCACCTGGACGAGAAGGTCGCCCGCCTCCACCTCGACGCCCTGGGCGTCAGGCTCACGACCCTGCGCCCGGAGCAGGCGGCGTACATCGGCGTCCAGGTCGAGGGCCCGTACAAGCCCGACCACTACCGTTACTGACGCATCCGGGGCCACTGATCCACCCTCGGTGTTCGGGAGGCCGGCCTCCCGAACACCGAACGGCGTCAAGCCCTCAGTAGTCACCAGCAGATCCGAGTGCAGGCCCCCGCACCCCCGTGCCGGGGGCCTGCACCCGTTACCGCCCCCGCACAGCCCGAGGAACCCGAAGGACCCCATGCCCCGCGGCAGGTATTCGCTCCACGACCTTCACGATCACACCCCCCTCGGTGAAGAACACTTCCACTGCGCCCCCGGCCCCTCCGGCTGGCGCTACGTCTCCCAGACCACATCCCCCTCCGGAGATCACCTCGGCTCCGTCGACCTCGCCCTGGACGAGCTGGGCCGGCCCATCCGCCTCGGACTCCACGCCGCGAGCTGGCAGGTACGAGGAGCAGCCCTGGAAGGGGTCACCTGGGTCCGGACCGATCCGACCGGCAGCCACGCCACCGAAGGCAACGTCCGCGCCCACGCCTTCGTCGGCACGTCTCCCGCGTTCCTCATCGCTATGACCCGCCTCCTGCGCCTCACCCCCGATTCCCCCACGACCCGCGTCCGCGTGGTCACCTTCACGGACCCGGTCCTCGCACCCAGGACCATCGACCAGTCCTGGGCCCTGATGAACAGTGAAGCGCACGCCACTGACAACGGCCCCCTGATCGTGGACGAATACCAGGTCAGCGCCCTGGACACCGGCGAACAGCACACCGTCCACATCGCCGGTGACGTGGTCCTCGCGGCACCCGGCATCGAACTCGAACACCTGGAGACACCTCCGTCCCCCCGCGCCTCCGGCACCCCGGCCGCACCGCCCGCCGACCCAGGACCGGACACCGCCTAGGCGAGGATCAGCCGGGCGGAGCGAACCCGGCCGAGGAAGCACCCCCGCGCCGCTGCTCGTGAGCCCCGCCGGTACCACCCATCGGCCCGGAACCGACCACGGCCGATCCCTCACCAACAGGGCTGCTCCCACCACCGAACCCCCCAGCTCCGCTGCCCCCGCGCCCCCCAGCGCCGTCGGGGCCCCCAGGAGCCCCGACGTACCCCCCGAATCCGGCAGGCACGGACGGCAGGGGCCCTTCGGCCCGAGGCCCGGCGAACACACGCCGTGCATCCCTTGCCCGCCGCTCATGAACGACCGCGGCGAGGAACGCGGCCGCGGGAACGCCCTGCGGCGCGGCGGCTCCCGTCCGCGCGACCAGTTCACCGGCCAGCCGCTCCGCGATCGAACGGCCCACGCCGGGATCCAGCTGCTGCATTCGCGTCAGGTACTGCCGTATCGCGGACCAGAGCTCGTCCGGCACGGCCGACAGATCCAGCTGCGCGAACCGGCCGACCAGCCAGGGCGGGGGAGGCGGCACGGCGACGGACCGGCCCGTCGCCGCGACGCGTTCCCGGATCACCAGTGTCCCGGCGAACACGTCACCGATCCGGCGCCCCCGCGCCGACACCAGGGACGCGATGGAGGCCAGCGCGCCGAACGTCATGAGGATCTCGACGAGCCCCATGGCTCCTCGCACGAGCGCGTGCCGGAACCGGATCGGCCCTCCGTCGTCCCGCACCACCCGCAGCCCGCAGGCCAGCTTCCCCAGGGAGCGGCCATGGCTCAGCGTCTCGACCGCGACCGGCCCACCGATCAGGACCAGCAGGAACGAGGCGACCCCGATCGCCGCGACGGCCGCTTCGTCCAAGGAAACGGAAGCGATGCCCAGCACCACCGAGACCAGGATGAAAACGGCGAACGTCACGGCCAGATCGATCGCCGAGGCCAGCGCCCGGCTCGGCAGCCGCGCGGGCCTCACCCCCAGAACGACCGCGTCCCCGGTCACCAGCTCACTCATCGGGCCCCACCCTTCGCCGACCTTCTCTGCCCCAGCCGGACCCAGTCTGCCAAGCTGACCGCCAGCGCGCCGCAGTAGTACGGCCCCGTACGCACCTTTGCCTGGAGCAACAGACGCCCATGGACCTCGATGTCTTCGTCACCGCCCACCGCACGGAGTGGGACCGCCTCGAACACCTCCTGCGCCGAGGACGCCGCCTCACGGGCGCAGAAGCGGATGAACTCGTCGTCCTCTACCAGCGCACGGCGACCCACCTCTCGCTGATCCAGTCGAGCAGCCCCGACCCGGTCCTCACCGGACGTCTCACTCAGCTCGTGGCCCGCGCCCGTTCGACAGTGGCCGGCACCCGCAAGGCCACGTGGCGGGACGCGGCCCGGTTCCTCACCGCGGGATTTCCCGCCGCGGTTTACCGCTCGCGTCACTGGTGGGTCCCCACCGCGGTGCTCTCGACCGCGCTGGCGGCACTACTGGGCTGGTGGATCGGTACACACCCCGAGGTGCAGGCCGCGATCGCCGCACCGGAAGACCTCCGTGCGATGACCCGGCCGGGCGGGGAGTACGAGACCTACTACTCCAGCCATCCGGCAGCGTCGTTCGCGGCACAGGTATGGACGAACAACGCGCAGGCCGCGGCGCTGTGTCTGGTGCTGGGGGCGTTCCTCTGCATACCGGTGATCTGGATCCTCTTCCTCAACATGCTCAACCTCGGCGTCGGCATAGGCCTCATGTCCTCCGCGGGCCGTCTCGACGTCTTCCTCGGCCTGGTGCTTCCCCATGGCCTGCTCGAACTGACCGCGGTGTTCGTCGCCGCCGGCACGGGGCTCCGCCTCGGCTGGACCGTGATCGACCCGGGCCCCTTGTCACGCCGCACCGCCCTGGCTCAACAGGGACGCGCCGCACTGGGCATGGCGATCGGCCTGGCCCTGGTCCTGTTCGTCTCCGGACTCATCGAGGGCTTCGTGACCCCGTCGGGCCTCCCGACCTGGGCCCGGATCACCATCGGCATCGTCGCTGAGCTGGCTTTTCTCGCGTACGTCTACGTCCTGGGCGGCCGCGCGGCACGCGCCGGCGACACGGGTGACCTCACAGCGGTCGAACGCAGTGCCGAACTGCCCACCGCAGCCTGACCGCCGATGTGCCTTCACCCCCGCTGAGCTGCTAGTGTCCTCCTCGCCCACAAAAACCGTTGACACGGCAGATGTGGGGAGGTAGATTCGAACGGTTGCCTCGGACTAGACAGGTCCGAGTTGAGCGCGTAGCATCTATTACGCCCGTGAAGGAGCGCTTGCCGCTTCGCCGGGCCAAATGATTCTCTTTATTCTGAATCACCGGGTCGTTGGTTTAGTCCCGAGAGTTTCTGATAAAGTCGGATCAGTCGAAAGGCAAGGCCACTCCACAGGCCACCGGAAATCGAATTCGGACCGGAAACGGAACGAATGAGAGTCTGGTAAGGTTGGAACCGCCGGAAAGGGAAAACGCGAAAGCGGAGGACCTGGAAAGCGAAAACTGCTTGACCCGCTTCGGCCGGGAATCGGACACGAAAGAGTCTGATAGA